>NZ_JBXAOB010000003.1:270272-497253 GCF_058802345.1 Pseudomonas sp. GW822-FHT02D10 | reverse complement strand
TCCCCATGTGAGAGTAGGTCATCGTCAAGATTAAATTCCGAAACCCCTATCTGCGTATGCAGGTAGGGGTTTTGTTTTGCCTGCGAGAAAGTTTAATTTCAGGACTGAAACAAAATTGCACAGTTATTTTTCGGTCAGAACACTAAAATAGAGCCCTTATTTTCAGAACCTGAGCCCTTTATGCCAGATCCGGTTGACGCCACAGGGCTGTCAGATTTACCGCTGGACGACTTGGTGGCATGTCATGAATGCGACTTGCTGATGCGCAAGCCGCAACTCGCCCATGGCGAGAAAGCCCTATGTCCGCGCTGTGGTTATGAGCTCTACGCCCACCGGCACAATGTCGTGGAGCGTAGCCTCGCATTAGTGATAGCCGCTCTATTGTTGTACGTTCCGGCGAACTTTTTACCCATCATGCAGCTCCATCTACTCGGACAGTCGTCGCACGACACGGTCTGGAGTGGCGTCGTTGGCCTGTTCGATACCGGCATGCAAGGCGTAGCAGCGGTGGTATTCCTGTGCAGTATGGGAATCCCGCTACTCAAGTTGCTCTGTCAGTTGTTGGTATTGCTGAGCGTTCGATTTAATGTCGGACGCAGCTATGGCTTGCTGATCTATCGCATTTATCACCATCTACGCGATTGGGGAATGCTCGAGGTCTATTTGATGGGGGTGTTGGTGGCCATCGTCAAACTGGCTGACCTTGCGTCGATAACGGTTGGCTTGGGCCTGGCGTGTTTTATCAGTTTACTGTTGGTCCAGGTCTGGCTTGAGGTAGTGATGTCGCCTCATCAGATCTGGCAAGCGTTGTCAGGAGAGGATGCTCATGCGGGCGATTGATGCAGGCATTCTGATTTGTATCGAATGCCATGAGCTTAACAAGCAGGAACCGGACACCGACGAGCAGACATGCACCCGCTGTGGCGCACTGGTTCATGCTCGGCGCCCCAATAGCCTGATGCGCACCTGGGCATTGCTGATTACCGCGGCGATTCTCTATATACCCGCCAATGTGTTGCCGATCATGACCGTCAGCACGTTAGGACAGGGGGAAGGCGATACCATCATGTCCGGCGTGATCACCCTGGTTAAGCACGGAATGTTTCCGATTGCTGCCGTGGTGTTTGTCGCCAGTATTCTGGTGCCGACATTCAAACTGGTCGGTATCGCCTTGCTGTTGTTTTCGGTGCAGCGCCGCCAGCCTTTATCCGCACGGCAACGTATCGTGATGTATCGGTTTATCGAGTTCATTGGCCGATGGTCGATGCTGGATATTTTCGTGATTGCCATTCTTGTGGCCGTGGTGAGCTTCGGACGGCTTGCCAGTATCGAGGCGAATCTCGGTGCGGTGGCGTTCGCCAGTGTGGTGATTTTGACAATGCTTGCTGCAGTAACTTTCGATCCCCGACTGATTTGGGATAACACGGAGTCGGACGACGACCATGACTGATTTGCCAAAAGCGAAAACTCGACCGGCTTCGAACTGGTCGGCCATTTGGGTTCTGCCCTTGATCGCCTTGATCATTGGCGGATGGTTAGGTTGGCGCGCCTACAATGAGACCGGCATTGAGGTTCAGGTTCGCTTTGAGAGTGGCGAAGGCATTCAGGCCAAAAAGACCGAAGTTGTCTACAAAGGTATGCCGGTCGGCAAGGTAAAAAACCTGACACTGGATGACGAGGGGAAAACCCGCGGGGTTATCGCCACCATCGAGATGAACAAGGACGTCGAGCAATACCTTAAGACCAGCACACGTTTCTGGTTGGTGAAGCCGAGCGTCACCCTGGCCGGGATTACTGGTCTGGAAACGCTGGTCTCCGGTAACTATGTGGCAATCAGTCCGGGTGAAGGGGAGTCAAGCCGCAAGTTCACCGCCTTGACCAAAGAGCCGCCGCTGTCTGACTTCAAGCCAGGCTTGCACCTGACCATCAAGGCCGATCGCCTGGGCTCCCTGAACCGTGGAAGTCCGGTGTTCTATAAGCAGATCCAGGTCGGTCAGGTGAAAAGTTACCAGCTGTCCGAAGACCAGAACACCGTCGAGATCAAAGTCTTTATCGAGCCTACCTACGCCAATCTGGTGCGCAAACATACGCGCTTCTGGAATGCCAGCGGGATCAGCATCGACGCCAACCTGTCCGGCGTGAAAGTACGCAGCGAATCGCTGGCCAGTATTGTTGCGGGCGGTATCGCCTTCGCCACACCAGACAACCGCAAAGACAGCCCACCCACCGACCCAAGCTTGCCGTTTCGTCTCTACGAAGACTTCGACGCTGCTCAGGCCGGTATTCGCGTCAAAGTGAAACTCAGCGACTTTGAAGGCCTGCAGGCTGGCCGCACGCCCGTGATGTACAAAGGCATTCAGGTCGGTAACCTGAAAGCGCTCAAGGTCGACCCGGACCTTTCCAGCGCCACGGCCGAGCTGACCCTTGATCCGCTCGCCGAGGATTACCTGGTCACCGGGACCCAGTTCTGGGTGGTCAAGCCGTCGATTTCGTTGGCGGGGATCACCGGACTCGAAGCCTTGGTCAAAGGTAACTACATCGCCGTGCGTCCTGGCGACAAGGGCGGGGCGCCGCAACGCGAATTCGAAGCTCGGGCCAAAGCCCCGCCACTGGATCTGCGCTCTCCGGGTCTGCACCTGGTGCTGTTCACTGAAAACCTCGGCTCGCTGGAAGTTGGTAGCCCGATTCTCTACAAGCAGGTCAAAGTCGGTTCGGTGCAAAGCTATCAATTCTCTCGGACCAAAAAGCAGTTAGTCATCGGCGTACACATCGAGAAAGAATACGAGGGGCTGGTCAACGCCTCGACGCGATTCTGGAATGCCAGCGGGATTACCCTGACCGGTGGTCTCACCGGCGGGATTCAGGTCAAAAGCGAATCCCTGCAAAGCTTGATGGCCGGCGGTATCGCGTTCGAAACACCGGAAGCCAAGGCGCCGCTGCAGAAGCGCATTCCACGTTTCCGTCTGTTCGCCAGCCATGACGAGGCGACCCAGAAGGGCGCTGTGGTCACGATCAAGCTTGATCGCGCCGACGGCTTGCGCAACGGCACGCCGATTCGTTTCAAAGGTCTGGACGTCGGTAAGGTAGAAGGCGTCGACCTCAGTGATGATCTGCAATCGGTGCTGCTCACCGCCCGCATCACCGAAGTGCCGGAGCGCGTTGCTCGAGTCGGCAGTCAGTTCTGGGTGGTCAAACCGGAGCTGGGCCTGATCAAAACGTCCAACCTGGAAACCCTGGTCACTGGGCAATACATCGAGGTTCAGCCCGCCGCGAAAAACCTTGGGCCGCAAAAGAGCTTTGTCGCATTGTCGCAGCCCCCTGAAGCGACGACTCAAGAGGCCGGTCTGAGTCTGGTGTTGAGCGCCGCTCGCCGTGGTTCGTTGAAGACCGGGGTACCGGTGACTTACCGCGAGATAACAGTGGGCAAGGTGACCGGTTATGAGCTGGGCCAGACGGCGGACCGGGTACTGATCCATATCCTGATCGAGCCGAAGTACGCGCCATTGGTGCGCAGCGGCACTCGCTTCTGGAACACCAGCGGTTTTGGTGCAGACTTCGGTCTGTTCAAGGGCGTTACCCTGCGCACTGAATCACTGGAAACGATGATTCAGGGCGGCATTGCATTCGCCACGCCGGAAGGTGATCGCATGGGCAGTCCCGCGCGTGCTGAGCAAACCTTCCCGTTGTTCGACAAGTTCGAGGACGAGTGGCTGGTCTGGGCGCCGAAAATTTCCCTCGGGAAGTAAGCCGTAACGGCACCCATAAAAAAGGCCGCGATCCATTGGATCGCGGCCTTTTTCGTTACGACACCGATGAAAGGATTAAACCGCGTCCAGTTCCGGTTCGGTCGACTCAACGTTGACCGCAGTCTTCACCTCGTCATGCCGACGAATGTACTTCCAGTCGGCTTCGTCGATGTAGATACCGTGCGGTCCGCTGCCGCCTTCCAGGTCGATGGCGACACTGGCGCAGACCTGCGGCTTCACACTGGCGAGGATCGGCACGAAGCCCAGCTGCAAGCTGGTTTCCAGCAAGGCGGCCTGGTTCTTTTCGTCGATGTCCGCTGCCTCGTCGAGGTAGTACGGTAGACGCACACGGCCGGCCTGGTCGCGGTCCATCAAGTGCAGCAACAAGTACATGTTGGTCAGCGCCTTGATGGTCATGGTGGTGCCGTTGGACGCCGCGCCATCAATGTCGGTGTGAATCACCGGCTGGCCGTTGACCTTGGTGATTTCGAACGCCAACTCGAACAGATCCTTGAGCCCGAGCTGGTTGTGGTTCGCCGCCACCAGACGCGCCAGGTATTCCTTGGCTTCTTCGTTCTTGTTGTCCTGATCGGCGCTTTGGCTCAGGTCGAACACCGACAGGGTTTCGCCTTCCTCATACTGACCCGCGCTGTGGATGATCTGGTCGATATGCTTGAGGGCTTCCTTGTTCGGCGCCAGGACGATGCGGAAGCTTTGCAGGTTGGAAACCTGGCGCTTGTTGATCTCGCGGTTGAACAGTGCCAGTTGGTGTTCAAGGCTGTCGTAGTCGCTGCGAATATTGCGCAGGGTCCGGGCGATGTCGGTTACCGCTGCACGACGGGCCTTGCCGAGGGTCAGGGCTTCGTCGGTGCGGTGCGCGTAAGCGTTGATCAGCAATTGCAGACGACGCTCGACATCGTCTTCACTGTCGAACTTGGCCACGCCCTTGAGGCGAACCTGTGCGTAAAGCGCTTCGATCTGCCCGTCGACACGCAGCAGACCTTGCCAGCTGTCCTGATAGTCATTGAGCAACGGCAGCAGGTTGTCCATGGAATCATCGATCGGGTCCATGAACGGCGTGCCGAACGGCAGGTCTGCCGGCAACAGCTGTCGGCGGCGCAGGGCGTCGTCGAGGGTACGTTGTTTGGCCTCCATGTCGCCGATCTGCCGGCCGACCAGTTGCAGCTTGGCCGACAGTTGCTGGACGCGTTCGGTGAAGGCGTCGCTGGAACGCTTCAACTCGTCCTGCGCGGCTTCCATCTGTGCCAGTTGCTCAAGCTTGTCGCCTTCCTCGGCACTCAGGGTTTGTGAGCGGCGGAAGTCTTCCAGGGCTTTTTGCGCATCCAGCACTTGCTGGTACAGCGCTTCGGTCTGGGTTTTGCTGGCCGCGCGGTCCGCCGCGACGGCTGCTTGAGTTTTCAGTTGCTTGAGTTCTTTGTCCAGACGCTCTTTCTGATCGCGCAGTGCGGCGCGGTCAGCCAAGGCTTGCAGGGCCGGTGGCTCGATGTGCGACAAGTCGATGGACAGGCCCGGCGCTTCGAAACGCTCGCCTTTGAAACTGTCGAGGATCAGCTCCATGGATTTGACCCACTGGCCGTCTTCGTCCAGGGCAATGCCATGTTCACCCAGCGGCAAGCTGAACAGCGCACTGTTGAACAGACGCATCAGGCGTTCGACGTCCTGTTGCGAGAACTCTTCGCGCAAGCGGGCGTAGCTGTTGTTGTCAGCGTGATCGAGTTGCTGCTTGACCGACTTCAGGCGTTTTTCCAGATCCCGCAGACGCTCTTCGAGGTCTTCGGCACTGAACTGACGGGACTGCGCCAGCGCGCCGGCCAGTTCATCGTGCGCGTCCTTGGCGGCGAGCAGTTGTTGCTCAAGCACCTTGACGTCGTCGACCAGGGCAAAGCGATGCTTGAGCACCGACAACTCGCCCAGCCAGCGCTGGATGCCGGTGATTTCGCGCTCCAGGCGCATCAGTTCCTGAGTACCGCCGCGCTGATCGTTTTGCAGCGCGTCCTGCTCGTTGCGGTAGTGTTCGGCCTGAATTGTCAGCTCTTCTTTGCGGGCACTGGCGTAGTCCGACCACGTGCCGAGCAACGAGTCGAGCAACGGCGAGATGCGGTGCAACTTGCCGCGCAGAATGTTGCGCTGCGTAACCCCAGCGGACAGTGCTTCGACCAGCGGACCGGCGGTGACCAGCGAGTTGTAGTCTTGCTCCATGCGGCGCACGTCGCGGAAGGCTTCTTCGCACGCGGCGATGTAATCGACGCTGCCGGAACGCAGGCTGTGTTCGAAGGCATCGAGGAACAGCTGTTTGAGCTTGGCCGCCGTGATTTCGCGCATGTGCAGCAGGTTGATAAACAACGCACGGAAGGTCTTCAGGCTCTGTTCACTGGTGGAGCGCAGCGGGATCAGCGTCAGGTCCAACGGAATCGAAGTGTGACCGCCGACCAGCAAACGACGCAGCTCATCAGGTTTGAGTTCATAGGCTTTCAGGCCTTCGCGCTCAAGGTTGGTGAACAGTTCTTTCTGACGCAGGCAGGTGTCATTTTTCTGGTAATGGGCCAGGTCCAGCTTACCGGCGTAGGCGAAGAACTGGTGACCGAAACCACCGCCGGGGCCACGGCCGACCACGCCGATCACATGCGGACCGTGCGGCAGCGAGACTTCGACCAGGATGTAACTGGTGTCCGAGGCAAAGTAGAAACGCCGCGATTGTTCGAGGCTGTACTTGCCGAAGCTCATGTCTGACATGCGCGCCAGGATCGGGAACTGCAAGGCGTTGATCGAGGCAGATTTACCGAGGTTGTTCGCGCCGTAGACCGACAGCGGCTCTTCCAGCGGGAACAGCCCGAGGCTGTAACCGGCGGTGTTCAAAAGGGCAAAGCGGCGAATGCCGTAACGTTCCTTGCTCATGCGTCGAGCTCCTGTTCTTCGGCAATGGCACGGGCTAACGCGAATTCTTCGCTGTCTTCGGCGCTCTCTACCTCAAATTCTCTCAAGTCCAGCGGATCATCGGTTTGCAGCAGTTTTTCGTCGCTGTCGTCATCGATCAGCACCGGCGCCGGCAATGGCAGCACGCTGTGCAGACTGGCGGCCAGGTCGCGGTCTTGCTGCACTGACAGGCAAACGTCGAGGAAACGGTGCATCGGCGGCAGGAAGCGGTAGATGCCGTTCTCTTCGCCGGCAAAACCGAGCTGGGTCATGCGGCGCATGATTTTTTCTTCCAGCTCTTCCTGGGTTTGTACTTCGGCCTGAATGAACAGGTCGCGGTATTTTTCCAGCAATGACGGCAGTTCATCGCGACCGAGGCTGCCGCCATCGAGGACGGCGATTGGGTCGCGGCCCTGATCAGCCAGATGCTCGACGAGGATGAAGGTAAACAATGCCAAGCGCTGGGCTGTCTTGTTCACCGCTGCTGCGGCGAGATCCGGCACAAAGTAGTAGAAGCCGCGAGTGTCGCAGACCAGCTCAAACCCCAGGGCCTTGAACAGCGTGCGGTACTGATCCTGAAAGTTCGACAGCTGCGCGTACAGTTCAGGATCGCGACGGCTGACGTGGTAGCCCTTGAACAGCTCGCGAAAGATCGGCGCCAGCTGAGACAGTTCGGAAAGATCAAGATGCATGAGGTGTGCTCGCAGAATGCTCGGGCGCGTCATCGCGGGCCGAGAGCAGGGCGAAGGAGCGCAGGCTGACCTGGTGCTCGTGAGTGTGGTAATCGCGGCGTTCCAGACGCTCGCGTTTGAAGCGTTTTTCCCGTGACAGGCGCGAGAACCAGTACAGCAACTCGTCGGTCGCGCCGTCCGGTTCCTGCTCCAGCAGCCAGGTCATCAAATCCGGCATCGGCAGCGCGTCTTCGCAGCGATCGAGCATTTCCCGAACGGTGCGTGGTGCGCGTGGGGCTTCGCCATTTTGGGTTTTGTGGGCCTTGGGGAAACGCGCCGGTTTCGGCTCGAAACGCGCCAGTGCGTAAACGTAGGCTTCGACCTGACTGGCGCTGCCGAGGAAGGTGCTTTGCGGTCGGGTGAACATCGGCATCGCCGCTTGTGGCACCGCGTCGATACCCTTGCGGCGGATCATCGACAGGGCCAGCGCCGCGCCACGGGTCACGGCGTTGTGCCGGCGGGCTTCTTCACGCAGCGGCAGCAACAGCTCGCGAGCGTGACGCAAGGTCAGCTGGGCGCTGGTCTGCATTTCGAGGATGCGTGCGTGGGTGCGCAGCAGCATGTCGTCGTCGACCAGATGGCCGAGGCGCTGTTGTTCGCTGAGCATGCGCAACAGCACGTTTTCAACCTTGCGCACGCCTTGCTCGAAGGCGCCGTCGGCGTTGACCAACTGAATCATCGGCTCGACGTATTCGTCCCACGTTGCCAATACTTCGGCATAACGCTGACGCAACGGGATCTGCCGGTCGCTGGTCTTGGCCCGTTCGGCGACGGCCACCAGGGCCTGTTCGTCGTTGGCGAGTTTCTTCAGGACATCCCGTACGCGCATGTCGAGCAAACGCAGTTGGCGCGCCAGATCATTGCCGTCACGGATGTCGAAGGCGTCCTGAATGTAACCGGCCAGCCGTTCCAGATGGCGCAGATAGGCTTCGATTTCCAGGCACAGGCCCAAGCGGTGCTCACGGCGCAGGTACGCGAGGAAGTCGTGGATTTGCGCGTTTAGTTCAAAACGGTTCGGGCTTTTGGCCACCGGAACCAGAATGTCGAGGCGGATCCACACGTCCAGCAGGCTGGTGATGTCCTGTGGCGTGCTGTCCAGTTGCTGGGTGGCCAGCTGCGAGCGCAGTTCGTTGAGGCTCAGAGTGCCTTGGTCGAAGTGCTCGCACAAAGGCTCCAGAAGTGCCCAGTGTTCGGCGAGGGCGCGCAAGACGCGCTTGGGTTCGATCATTGGAATGGCCGGCTGGTTGGCGATTAAAAGCGGCGATTGTACTGCATCACACGCGATGGGAATCACTCTCGGGGGATCGGCGGGACGGACAGTCGCTTTTCTATCGATCAACTACGGGCGATCTTGAGCGAAGGGCGGTAGAATCCCTGCACTTCAGTTATCCACAAGTGGCCGACCTTTGCTTATCGAGTCCCGTCGCCGCGCCTATTTGACCGCCATGCAGGTGGTCAACTGGCTGCCGCGCACCGAATTGCCCTTTGCCGCGCCGTCGCGGCCCGAGCTGCTGGACGCGCCAGAGCCGTTGGTCGAGACGCCGATTGTGCCCGCTCAGGTCGCGAAAGCTGCCGCAGAGCCAGTGGCCAAACCGGCCGAGCGGGTCAAGGTCGAAGTGCCGCGCCCAACGCCTTCGGTCGCGCGCCCGGCGAGCAAGCCGGTCGAAGGCGCCGAAGACGCGCCGGTCGTGGCCAAGGCGCCGCACGTACCGCCGCCGCGTTTTGCCCTGCAATTGCTGCGCGCCGGCCGTTGCCTGTTGCTGGTGGAGTTACCCACAGGCGGTGCGTTCCAGACTCGCGACCCGGCCTACTTGCTGCTCAAGGACATGCTGCGCGCCGCGGGCCTGCCGGACAGCCCGCAAATTGTCGGTGACCCGGTCCGTTGGCCGTTGCTGACACGCGGAACCATGGATCAGGGCCCGGAAGCTGCGCGCGATTTCGTGCAGGGCTTCCTTTCGGCTCGCCTGGAAGACGCACCTTGCGTGTGCCTGTGGTTGATCGGCCTGCCGGCAGTGCGTTTTGCCGGTGAGGCGAACGCCGAATCGTATAACCGTGAACTTCAGGTCGAAGGCCTGGGGTCGGTCTGGGCGCTGCCCGGGCTGGAATTATTAATGGAAGAGCCACAGCGTAAGGCTGATGTCTGGCAAGCCATGCGTCGGCTGATGGCGCGCTGGAAAGAATCGAATGAGTGACGCTGTATCGTTCCGCCCGATGACCGAAGCAGATCTGGACGCCGTACTGAAAATCGAATACGCGGCGTTCAGCCATCCCTGGACCCGTGGGATTTTTCTTGATGGTCTGGGCAAGTACCAGATCTGGCTGATGTTCGAAGGACAGCAACAGGTTGGCCACGGCGTGGTGCAGATCATCCTCGATGAGGCGCATCTACTGAACATCACGGTCAAACCGGAAAATCAGGGGCGCGGCCTTGGCCTCATGCTTCTTGAGCATCTGATGTCGATTGCTTACAAGGCGCAAGCCCGGGAATGTTTCCTGGAAGTGCGCGACAGCAATCAGGCGGCGTTCCGTCTGTATGAGCGTTATGGTTTCAATGAAGTCGGTCGCCGTCGTGATTACTATCCGGCGGTAGGCGGGCGTGAAGATGCAGTCGTCATGGCCTGCACACTGGTGGATTGAGCCTTAAAAACATCGTCGGAACGCCGCCCGGAACAAGCTCGCTCCCACATTGGATCTGTGTCACACATACACATGCTGTGAACGACATAAATCCTGTGGGAGCGAGCTTGCTCGCGATGACGGTCTCTCAGGCGCCACATGATCAACGATTGCCATCAATCGGATCGCGCTCCGCCAGTTCAGCCTCATCCAGCCCGTTGCCGCCGCCGATCTCGTCCTCGTCGACAATGCTCAAGTCCCAATCGGCCTGTTCGCCTTCCCCAGCCTCATGGGCGTCACGGGCGCCATCTTCACGAATCAGGTTTCCCGGGCTCATGTCGTCGTCGGAAGACTCCTCGTCGTCAGCCGAGTCCCCGGTCATGCCCGCTTCACGTACGCGTTCCGTGGGCATTCGTTGCTCACGCTCGTGTTCGCGGGTCAGGCCGCCGATTGTCTCGCCGGATTCTTCTTCATCGAAGTCCAGTTCGCGCATCGAGCCCATGCGGTCTTCGTTGTCGTCGATGGGCTCGGGTTGTACCGAGCCGTAGGGACGTCGTGAATCAGTCATGGAAAATCCTCATAATGTGGGGCTCTATAGGGTGGACAGGCGTTACCCTAGAAGATTCCAAGGTATTTTCTGTTCGGCTACCTGCAACACCCGCGTGACCCCGACGGACGGTTGTCTGTCAAAGCAACGCACCATTCTTGAGGTTTCAGAGCATGAACGAATTACAAGATCTGATTGATAACAACGAGCGTTGGGCCGATGCGATCAAGCAGGAAGATCCTGAGTTTTTCGCCAAGCTGGCGCGCCAGCAAGCCCCGGAATACCTGTGGATCGGTTGTTCCGACGCGCGCGTACCGGCCAACGAAATCGTGGGCATGTTGCCTGGCGACCTATTCGTGCACCGTAACGTTGCCAACGTGGTGCTGCACACCGACCTTAATTGCCTGTCGGTGATTCAGTACGCAGTGGACGTGCTCAAGGTCAAACACATCCTGGTCACCGGCCACTACGGTTGCGGCGGTGTGCGTGCCTCGATGCAGGACCGTCAGTTGGGCCTGATCGACGGCTGGCTACGCTCAATTCGCGATCTGTATTACGAACACCGCGAAGAGCTTGGCCAATTGCCGACTGAAGAAGAGCGGGTCGACCGTCTCTGCGAACTCAACGTGATCCAGCAAGTGGCCAACGTCGGTCATACCAGCATTGTGCAAAATGCCTGGCACCGCGGGCAGAACCTGTCGATTCACGGCTGCATCTATGGCATCAAGGACGGTCGCTGGAAGAGCCTGAACGCGACCATCAGCGGTTTCGAGCAGTTGCCGCCGCAATACCGTTTGCGTCCGGTCGGTGCCTTGTAAACAGTGGCGAGCCTCTGTTCATCAGGGGTTATGTCGACGCCAGTGTTGTAAGAACTGCTCGCCTTCGGCGTTTGGCGGATCATCGTAGCCGGTGATCCAGCCACGGCAGTCGGGCGAGCCGCATTGACAGGCGAACTGACGCGTCAGCTTCTCTTCGGTGCTGGCGTAGTCCATGCACAGCACGCTGCCAGGTGTGATGTCCTTAAGCGCCCATAACCACAGTTCGCTCATGTCGAGAAAGACGTTCGGGTCGCAGGAATGCAGCAGTAGCCCGCAAAAAAACGGGTCGTAGACGTGGATACCCGGCGCCAGTTGCCGGGTATGCAAACGGCGAGTATGGATCAGTAGTCCTGATACCCGGCAGATACGACTGATGCGCAGGTAATCGCGCTGTGCCGTGATTGCCGCAGCGCTCCCATCATCAGTCTGGATAACCGTGAAGTGAGCTCTGGAGGGGTAGCCCTGGCGGGCTCTGAGTTCTTTGTTCGGGTAAATGCAGCCGCTCGACAGCGTGGCTGCCTTGTCCTTGGCCTGGGGCTTCATAACGATCCTTGTCTATTGGGCGCTGCGACCACCGGAGGCTGGCGATCCTGTCAGCCCTGCAGCACATGGGTACGCTCAAAGAGTCTCGCAAATGGAATAGAAGGTCTACTGTCAGAACTGACAGGAGATAGATGCTGCTTGCTGCGTCAGTGAATGCTTACGCAGCAAGCAGGTACGCAGGATTACAGGTGAGTCGTAGCCAGCGCGGGTGCAGGCACCTTCAGCTGGTCCAGTTGGGGTTTGATGTCTGCGGTCGAGCACTTGGCTGTAGCTTGCTCGGGCGTCAGGTTGCGGATCGAGGTGTAGAACAGCTCGCAGGTTTTCTCTTTCTGGGTCACTTGCCAGGTTTGCGTGCAGCTATTGAGTTGTGTACTCGGGTCGCTGGACGGTTTGCTGCCCATCCCCGCTTGCCAGCAAGCTGCACTCAAGTCCTGGCCCATCACCTTCAAGCCTACTGCATCGGCCTTGGCCTGATCGTCGTTATAGTTCGCCGGGTCGGCCGCGTACCAAATGTAACTTGGGTGGTTAGAGCCCAGCACCGGCACCTTCACGCCCGGGGTTGGGATGATTTGTGCCAACCCCAATACGGCCACGGTCTGCCCATACTGCTCCTTGACCCAGTTACGCACCGGTGCACCGAACGCGACCATCGGCAAGGTCACGCCGCTGGCGGTCTGGCTGAATTGCTTGACCAGGGTGGTTTGGTAATCCTTGAAGTAGCCGTAGACGCCTTCAAGGTCCTTGCCAGCGGTGGATGGGGCGGCAATCGGCGCGATATCGATGATGGTCTGGTAGGCCGGTGTTTGTTCGGCGGCGATGCCGTTGGCGGTTAGCAGCGTGGCCCAGCGGTCGGTGGTCTTCGATTCCAGGTAATCCTGGGCCTGGGTCAGCGAATAGTCCGGTGGGAAGTGCAGCAACTCGACGCTTTTACGGTTTTCCAGCGCCATGCCCAAGGGCAGGAACAGGTACCAGCTGTACGCCCACTTACCGTCGGCATTCAGTTTGTTGGCGCCGGCGTGGGCCAGATCCCCGGCATCAAGCAATGCAGTCAGCTGTTTTGCGTAGTCCTTTGGCACGCCGCTGATGTCTGCATAGAGCTGATGGTTGTCGGTTTTTACCCGGACTTTTGCCGTGGTGTAGCCATCCCGCTGAACGCTTTGGGTCAGGTAGTGCTCGACCGTTTGCTCCAGCGTCCAGTTGCGATAGCAAATGACGTTGCAGTTGTTGGGGTAGGCGAACAGCTGCGTTACCCGTTCGGTACTGCCCAGTTTCAGGTCGGTATCGGCGTGGGCGGTAGCACCCAAGGTAAGGGCTGCGAGGGTGAGGCTTAATCCTGCGAGTTTGAACATGCTCAGATCCTTTTCAGCGTGGGTCCCCGGGAGCGAGGGCGGTTACATACTGAAACCACTTGAGCCGATAGGTCTAGTACCCACGCGAAAAGATCGCAAGGCAGAAAACAAATCAGCCGGGAAAATGCAGTGCATTGCTCAAGTCGCCCATTGGCTTCTGGCCGCGGGCGATCATGGCTGTATCACGCTGCTTGATCCCGTCGAGCGTCTCAAGCTGGAACACCCGGGTGATCAACCGCAGGATCGACGCGGTGTCGTACACCGTGTGATCCACCGTGCCTTTGCGGGCAAACGGCGAAACCACCAGCGTCGGCACTCGCGTGCCAGGGCCCCAGCGATCGCCTTGCGGCGGCGCGACGTGGTCCCACCAGCCGCCGTTTTCGTCGACCGTGACCACCACCACCATGTTTTTCCATTGCGGGCTTTCGCGCAGCACTTTCAGGGCGCGGACGATATGCCGGTCACCGGACGCCACATCGGCGTAACCGGCGTGCATGTTCAGGTTGCCCTGGGGTTTGTAGAAACTCACCGCCGGCAATTTCCCGGCTTCGGCATCGGCAAAAAACCGGTTGCTGCTCGACTCGTCGCCCAAACCGCCATCGCGCAGGCGCTTGCTGCGTTCGGCCGGGTTTTCCGGGCCCAGTTGCTTGAAGTAGTTGAACGGCTGATGGTGATACTGGAAATTGGGGATTTTCGGAATGCCCCCCGAATCCTTGAATTGCTCCAGCGTCGCCTGCCAGGCGCCGGCGTACCAGGCCCAGTCGATGTTCTTCTTCGACAGCTTGTCGCCGATGTGTTCGTGGGTTTGCGGCACCAGCACGCTGGGCAGGTCAGCTTTGGAGTATTCCGGGCGTTCCGGGTCGCGGATCCAGGTCGGCCAATAAGGTGGGGCCATGGTGTTGACGGCATAGCCGTCCGGGGTCAGGGCACTGGGGCCGAATTGCGGTGGACCGGTCATGGCGCTGGCCGGAGATTTCTCCAGCGGCTTGAGGCGTGTGTTGAGCGGATCATCGCTTTGCAGCGAAGCGATTTGCGCCTTGGCCACCGAGTTGGTGGCATCCGGGTAAAACGGCACGGCGGCACTGATCAGGTATTGATGGTTGAGAAACGATCCACCAAACGTACCCTGGAAGAAGTTATCGCAGAGCACGAACTCCTGGGCGACGTCCCACAGGCGTAGGGAATAACGGCTTTGGGCGTAATGACCCATGGTCAACCCGCCCGAGTCGGCCCAAGCGACAAAACGGTCATTCTTGCCGCCATTGATCTGCATCTGGTTCTGATAGAACACATGCCACAGATCCCGCGTCACCAGGCCCAGCGGCAAGTCTTCGCCGTTCGGCCCCTTGAGGGCGAAGGGAGCGTTGGGCAGGTGTTCCTGGAATTGGGTTTCGTTCGGGTAGGTCACGCCATCGAGTGTTTGCGGACCGATCTGCAACACGCCACCCCAGGCCGGCGGCAAGGTTTCCAGCAGACTGCCGTCACGGTCGCGCTGCTGATAATCCTCAGGCTTGAGCGCTGACAACGGTTTCTCAAGACCAGGGAAATTGCCGAAAAGATTATTGAAACTGCGATTCTCGGCGTAGATCACCACTACGGTTTTCACGTTATCGTGCAACGCCTTGTCCAGCTCGGCAGGCGACAGCGGCCGCTCCTCCGGCTTACCTGGCGTGTCGCCATTGTTGCCGCACGCACTCAGCGTCGCGCCGACACCCAGGACTGCAACACCCCCCAGAAAGCGCCGACGGCTGGTGTCGGTGGGGCTGTCTTCTGATGGAGGTGGTGCATCGTTGCCGGTTTTGTCGTCGTTCATCCTGAATCCTGGGTGATAAAAATTTAAATTGGCTACAGAGTGTTTCGTTCGGACGGTAACAATCGAATATGACGAAAATGCTACAGAGTAGTTTGCTTATAGATCGGGGGGGAAATACTGAAGGAGGTTCAGAAATTGTTGAAGTTAACGAGGGGGTCGACGGCCGAATGTGAGTGAATATTTCACGATCAGGAATGTTAGCGTTAAGTCTTTGCCAGCGCTGCTAGACTGGCGCCATATTGCTTTGAATCGAGAGGGTACAGCATGAAACCGTCAGCCGCTCTGGACCTCAAACGCGCCGCCGTACGTGAAGTGGTGGGGCGTTTTCATACCGCCAACCCACGCGTTTTCGGTTCGGTGCTACGCGGCACTGACGAGGATGGCAGTGATCTGGATCTATTGGTGGATGCGCTACCCGGTGCAACGCTGTTTGATCTTGGTGGATTGCAGGTTGAACTGGAGGATTTGCTCGGTGTTTCCGTTGATCTGCTGACGCCTGGAGATCTGCCGGTAAAGTTTCGTGAGCAAGTGTTGGCTCAGGCGCTCCCCGTATGAACGAGAATCGCCTCGATGACTACCTCGACCATATGCGTCAGGCGGCTGGCGATGCACTGATCTTTGTCGAGGGTCTGAGTAGAGAGGAGTTCTTTGACGACAAGCGTACTCAGCAAGCCGTCATCATGAGCCTCATCATCATTGGTGAGGCCGCCACCAAAATTATGGATGGTTATGCCGAATTCACCACGGCATCCCCAAGTGCCATGGCGCAGTATGCGGGGCATGCGCAACCGAATCGCCCACGGCTACTTTGATATCAACCTTGAGGTTGTGTGGGACACGGTTCAGGCGGCGTTACCGGAGTTATTGAAGTGCTTGTCTGACGTATCCGTCTAACCGCACCTGCCCGTACGGGGCAAGCGCGGCTACCTTCAGTTACGGCATCACCGGCGCCACATACACAAGCGTCGTCCCCAGCGCCCACAGCAGAAACAGCACCAACGGCGTATGCACCAGCAGTTGCACGAACGAAAAGCCGATCAAGTCCCGCGCCTTCAAACCGAGCACGCCGAGCAGCGGCAGCATGTAGAACGGGTTGATCAGGTTAGGCAGGGCTTCGGCGGCGTTGTAGATCTGTACGGCCCAGCCCAGGTGGTATTTAAGGTCGTTGGCGACTTGCATCACGTACGGCGCTTCGATGATCCATTTACCGCCGCCGGACGGAATGAAGAAACCCAGGATCGCCGAGTACACGCCCATCAGCAGGGCATAGGTGTCGTGGGAGGCGATGCTGACGAAGAAGCTCGAGATGTGGTGCGCCAGGGTCTGGCCGTCGGCGCCTTTGACCACGGTCATCAGCGCGGCGATGGAGCCGTACAGCGGGAACTGGATCATCACGCCAGTGGTGGTCGGCACCGCACGGGCCACGGCATCGAGAAAGCTGCGCGGGCGCCAGTGCAATAGTGCGCCGAGCATCAGGAACAGGAAGTTGTAGGTGTTCAGGCCGGAGATCGCGCTGATCGCAGGTTTTGTCGAAAATTCATGGAACAGCCATCCGGCGGCCAGCAACACCAACAGAATGGTCAATATCGGGCTGTATTCCAGCCATTCGCCTGGACGGGTACGCGGCGGTGGGGCGGGCATGCTGAAACTTGGGTCGATGCCGCAGGCTTTGGCGTCACGGGCAGAGTTCGGGCCGGGAGCAGTGGCGTAGGCGATGATCAACGAGATCACGATCAGCGCCAGCAACAGCACGCCGGACTGCCACAGGAAGATCGTTTGGGTGAACGGAATCATCCCGGTGATCGACAGGATCGACGGCGGCAAACTGGCCGGGTTGGCCTGCAGTTGCGCTGCTGACGAAGACAGCCCCAGCGCCCAGACTGCGCCGAGCCCCAAGTAAGCGGCGGCACCGGCGGCGCGGTAATCCATGCGCAAATCGGTACGACGCGCCAGTGCCCGCACCAGCAAACCGCCAAATACCAGCGACAGCCCCCAGTTAAGCAACGACGCAACCAGGGAAATCAGTGCGACCCAGGCCACGGCCGAGCGCCCGTTTTTCGGGATGCGCGCCAGGCGGTCGATCAGTTTCACCGCCGGGGGCGAGCTGGCGACCACGTAGCCGCCGATCACCACGAAGGCCATTTGCATGGTGAACGGGATCAGGCTCCAGAAGCCGTCGCCGAAGGCCATCGCGGCGTCGGTGGGCTTGGCGCCCATGGCCATGGTGGCAAGGGCAACGATGATCACCGCGAGCGCGGCAAACACCCAGGAGTCGGGAAACCAGCGTTCGGCAAAGTTTGAGCAGAGCAGGGCAAAGCGGGCAGAGCGGCTATCTTCGATCTCAGTGGCCACGGGAGTACCTCGGATTTTTATGATTGTTGTGGTGCAGCAGGGCTGCACAGGGCCTTGCGGTCAGACATAAACAGTAAATCAATCAAGATGTTTTTGCGGTGCTGTTTTGCACACTTGGGACTATGGTCTAACGGGTTGTTCGAACGCGTTTTTGCGTAGACCATGTGCGCCGTGATTTTTTTGCCTATTTCAGAGCATTTTTATGACTGCCATCCTTGATGCACGACCGGCGCCGTTCTCCCGGTCTGACTACAAGACCCTGGGCCTGGCGGCGCTCGGCGGGGCGCTGGAAATCTACGACTTCATCATTTTCATATTTTTCGCCCTGACCCTCAGCCAGCTGTTCTTCCCGCCAGAAATGCCCGAGTGGCTGCGTTTGCTGCAAAGTTTCGGGATTTTTGTCACGGGTTATCTGGCGCGGCCGCTGGGCGGGATTCTGATGGCGCATTTTGCTGATCGGCTGGGGCGCAAGCGGGTCTTCAGCTTGAGCATCCTGATGATGGCGCTGCCGTGCCTGCTGATCGGAATCATGCCGACCTACGCCCAGATCGGCTATTTCGCGCCGTTGCTGTTATTGCTCCTGCGAGTGCTACAAGGCGCGGCGGTAGGCGGTGAAGTGCCAAGCGCCTGGGTGTTCGTGGCCGAGCACGCACCGGTCGGCCACCGTGGTTATGCCTTGGGCTTCCTGCAAGCGGGGCTGACCTTCGGTTATCTGATCGGTGCGTTGACTGCGACCTTGCTTGCGCAGCTCTTCACCCCGACGGAGATCCTCGATTACGCCTGGCGTTACCCGTTTCTGCTGGGTGGCGTGTTTGGGGTGATTGGCGTCTGGTTGCGCCGTTGGCTCAATGAAACCCCGGTGTTCATGGCCATGCAGGCGAGTCGCGAACTGCATGTCGAGCTGCCGCTACGCACGGTGTTGCGTGAGCATCGGCTGGCAATGCTGCCAGCGGTAATCCTCACGTGCGTGCTGACCTCGGCGGTGGTGACCTTTGTTGTCATCACTCCGACCATGATGCAGAAAACCTTCGGCATGACCGCCAGCCATACTTTCGCTCTGAGTAGCCTGGGCATTGTGTTTCTGAACATCGGTTGCGTGATCGCCGGGTTGATCGTCGACCGTATCGGCGCCTGGCGTACAGTGATGCTTTATAGCCTGCTGCTGCCGTTGGGGATTGGCGTGCTCTACACCAGCCTGATTGGCGGTGCACACTGGATTGGCGTGGCCTATGCCATTGCCGGTCTGAGTTGCGGGGTGGTCGGCGCGGTGCCGTCAGTGATGGTCAACCTGTTTCCGGCGCGGATTCGCGTCTCGGGGATTTCGTTCACCTACAACATTGCCTACGCCATTTGGGCCAGTATCACGCCGTTGCTGCTGATTGGCCTGATGCCGTGGAGCCCGTGGATTTGCGTGATGTTCTGCACGGTGATGGGGGCGGTCGGGATCAGCGCAGCGTTGTACTTCGGTTCACGCCTGTCGCCGGTCGACCATGCGGCAGGCGTGACCTGCAGCCCCTGAGGCACTTCAATTGTAAGGTTTGTCTTCCCCAAGCGGCGCCGGCTCAGGCTCAAGCGCGACGATCATGTCAACTTCGACCGAGGCGTTTTTCGGCAACTGGTACACGCCCACCGAAGTCCGCGTGTGTACGCCGGCCTCGGCAAAAATCCGGTAAAGCACTTCCGACGCACCGTCGGCGACTTCGCTTTGTTGCGTGAAGTCGGCGGCGCTTTGCACGTAGACATTAATGCGCAAGATCTTCTTGATGCGTTCGAGATCGCCAAGCAACTGCATGAGGATTGCCAATGCGCGCATCGTGCAAATCTGCGCCGCATGCCTGCCCTGCGCCAAAGAAACCTCGGTACCGACACGGCCAACCACCATCACCGTATTGTCGATACGTGGGATCTGTCCGCTGACGTACACCTCATCACCGTTTTGCACGGCTGGCACGTAGTTGCCGCCAATGCGCATTTCACCGTCGAAGCGGTGTCCCAACTGTTGAGCGATGCCATCGAATAGCGTTTTGCGTGATTGATCCATGCGTCGATTCTCCTGTGGGTGGCGGTGGTGCAGAGCGGACTATAGCGTGTTGAATTACCCTTCAAAACGCCGTTTTGAGGCATCGCTGTGTGAATAGTGGCGAGGTGCCAACTATTTTTGTAGGACAACCTCGAAACACTCTTCAGAAATATTTTGTAAGGCCGATGGTTAGGCTAAAGGACGCTCTCAACCCTGCCCATCGGTGCATCGACATGTTCAACAAACGCTTGAAGCAGGAGCTGTCGGCTCTTCGCGAGGAACTCTCCAGCCTTCAACAAGTGAAGGAAAGTCTGGAACGCGAGATGCTCGTGCTCACCCTGGACCCTGACGGGCGGGTGCAATCGATCAACCAGAATTTCGCCCAGGAAATGCTCTACAAGGGCAATGACCTGATTGGTCGGAACATCGAAGATATCGTGCCGGCCCACGTCAAAACCGACGAGTTTCACCAGCGTTTCAAGCATGCCCTGACCCGTGGCGAGCACTTCGCGGGCACCGTGCGCTTGCTCAGAGGCAATGGTGACGAAGCATGGCTGCGTTCGATCTCACAGCCAATTCGTGGCGCGGACGGCCGGATCAAGCACATTGTGATTTACTCCAGCGACCTGACCCGCACCATCGAAGCTTCCCGTGAACACGAGAACCTGATCGGTGCACTGGTGCGTTCGACGGCAGTGATCGAGTTCGATCTCGGCGGTAATGTGCTGACGGCCAACGACCGGTTCCTGAGCGGTATGGGCTACAGCCTGGCGCAGATCAAAGGCAAACATCACCACACATTCTGTGAGCCGGAGGAATACAACAGTTCCGCATACCAGGATTTCTGGCGGCGCTTGAACGCCGGTGAGTTTGTGGCCGGTCGCTTCAAACGTGTCGACAGCCACGGTCGGGTGGTCTGGCTCGAGGCGTCCTATAACCCAGTGCTCGATGCCAACGAAAAACTCTACAAAGTGGTCAAGTTCGCCACCGTGATCACCGATCAGGTCAATCAGGAGCAGGCGGTTGCTGAAGCGGCGAACATCGCTTACAGCACCTCGTTGCAGACTGACAGCTGCGCGCAACGCGGCACCATGGTGGTCACTCAGGCGGTGGACGTGATGCGTGAACTGGCCAGGCACATGCAACAGGCCGGCGAAGGGATCGAAGCGCTGAACGAGCAGTCGCTGGTGATCGGCACCATCGTCAAAACCATCAGTGGCATTGCCGAACAGACCAATTTGCTGGCGCTCAACGCCGCCATCGAAGCGGCTCGTGCCGGTGAGCAGGGTCGAGGTTTTGCAGTGGTGGCGGACGAGGTTCGACAACTGGCTTCGCGCACCAGCAAAGCCACCGACGAAATTGTCGGCGTGGTGCGTCAGAACCAGGACATGGCGCGCGATGCCGTGGTGCTGATGACCGACGGCAAACTTCAGGCCGAACAAGGTCTGGCATTGGCCGCCGAGGCGGGCACGGTGATCGTCGAGATCCAGGACGGCGCGCAGAAAGTGGTGAATGCGGTTGGGCAGTTCGCCAATCAGCTGTCGACCTAAGCGCGGTTTGAGCGAGCCTGCCCTCGCGCTGAGGTGCAGGCTGAAGATTGGCGATCCGGTGACCGGAAAAAACCTGAGCGATTGAGGGCGGGGATCTCCGGTTGTCGGCGCGGTTAGATCCACAGATCATTCAGCGCCGTACGCTCACCACCTTCGCTCCCGGTATTGAGTACGCCCTTGGGTTCGATCAGTAGCAGTTTGACTTCCTGCTCGGCAAACGGCTTGTGCTCGACGCCCTTGGGTACCACGTACATTTCGCCTTGGGACACCAGCACCTGACCGTCGCGAAAGTCGATGCGCAATTGGCCTTCAAGGACGATAAAGGTCTCATCGGTGTCCTGATGATCGTGCCAGATGAAATCCCCCAGCAGCTTCACCACCTTGAATTGGTAGTCGTTCATTTCGGCGATGACCCGGGGCGACCAGTGCTCGTTGATCTGCGCAAGTTTGTGGGCGAGGTTCAGACTTTGATACGGCTGCATGGCATGGTTCCCGTTGGCGGATTGTGAACCCACGATAGCCAGCGCGGCTGCGTACTTCTTGCACGATTGTGCGTGGCTTACGAGCGATGCATTTTCATCCAGCGGGCGGGTGACAGGCCGTAGGTCTTGCCAAATTGCCGGGTCATGTGGCTCTGATCACTGAAGCCGGCAATCAGCGCGGCGTTGGTCAGGGATTCACCTTGAATCAGCAACGAACGCACCAGGTCCAGGCGGCGCATGGTCAGGTAGCGGTAAGGACTGGTGCCGAACAGCAAGCGAAAGTCCCGCGACAGACTCCAGCGATCGCGTCCGCTGTGTTCGGCCAATTGGTCCAGGGTCACGGGTTGGTCGAGGGCGCTGAGCATGAACTCGCGAGCGCGCTCCGCCGCCAGATAATCGAAACTCTGGCGATAGGCAGGCACTCCGGACACGGCGCTCATCGCCTGCGCCAGATCAAACAGCGCATCCTGTTGCTCCAGCGGATCGAGAGGACGATCAATGCTTTGCAGCAACACTTCGGTCGCCGCGAACAAGCGTGGATCAGTGGATATCCCAGTTTTGATAAAGGGCAACGGCTGGCCACCGAGCATCTGCTGGATCAGTGCCGGTTCGACGTAGAGCATCCGGTATTTGAAACCGTCCTCGGTCCCGGCCTCGCCATCGTGGACTTCGTCCGGGTGCAGCACCATGGTCCCGCCCGGCAAGCTATGCCGCCAGCCCCCGCGATACTGAAAACGTTGCACACCGGACAGCGTGCGGCCGATGGCGTAGGTGTCGTGGCGATGAAGGTCGTAACCATGGCCCGAGAAAAACGCCTCGATACGCTCCAGCCCGCCCGAATCGGGGGCTCGCTGGAACCAGTCGGTGAGGTTTTTTTGCTTGCCCATGGGAAGTCGTCATTGCCGGGTATGCGGTGACGAACACGGTAGCTCAGGTGCGTGCTGGCTGTCAGCCGGATAACCGGCGCAATTGAGGCGTGGGTCTATGTGAGTGCATGAGTCTGCAACTGGCGCGGTGAATGCCGAAGTGGTGATCCGGCTTGACGGCGGCTCCGAGGTCTACTCGATCGTTACCCGTGAAGCTGTTGCGCAATTGGGCCTGGCGCCTGGCGTCAGCACCACCGCAGTGATCAAGGCCTTGCACATCATTCTGGGTGTGCCAGCCTGATATCAGCGGCGTTGCAGAGGTGGAAGAAGTCGCCTCTGCAGGGCTGCCAGTTTTTCAGCGGGATGTACAACTCGGTCGCGCTGTGAATTCCACATTCGTTTGGCGTAATGCCAGCGGCCGGCAACCATCCACGGCTCAAATTCCTCTGACGGGTTTGATCAGGCTCTCTGCCGGAATCCCGAACAGCTCATGGAGTTTCCAGATCATCGGCAGCGTCAATGCACGTTTGCCGTTCAGCACCTCATACACTCTGTTTGTCCGGCCAATGGCTGGCGCCAGATCAGCGGCCGACAAGCCTGACTGTTCCATGCGAAATTTGATCGCATCGATCGGGTTGGGCAGGTCAACCGGGAACTGCTTCGCTTCGTAGGCCTGAATGAGGGTGATCATGACGTCGAAGTAGTCACCTTCAGGCGTGCCTGGTTCGGGTTCGTTGTCAAATAGCGCAGACACTTCCTTGAGGGCAGCACGGTAGTCCTGTTCGGTGTGAATCGGACGAATATTCATGGGTTACTCCATTTCAACGGTATCGGCGTCGATAGCGTCGTACTGCTGGTGGGTGCCGACAAATTTTATGTAAACGGCCCCGAAGCGGTAAGCCACGGCAACAACGAGTCGATAGTCGTTGCCTTTGATGTTGAACACGACCCTACGGCTCTTGAGGATACTGGCGCTGCCAAAATGGGCCTTGATATCCGCAGGGGCTGCCCAGTTCGCGCTCTTTGCTTCGTCAATCCAGGCCAGGAATGACTGCTCTGAGTCAGGGAATTTTTCCCAGAATCCTTTCATGTGACTGATAGCGATAATTCTCATGAGGTGATCCTAGTCCCGTGCTGGGACTGTTGCAAGGCTACGAAAATAAGAAGCGATGTAAGGACTTGTCGAGCATTGAAGATCTTATGCGTTGGCCAAGCTCATGAATGTCAGGTAAAGGCTGAGGCGCGGAATGATCCAGAGCCTTTACCCATAAAAAAGGGCCTACCTCGCGGTAAGCCCTTTCTCGTTTCCAGTTCCAATCAATCCCCCAATGCTTCACCTTCGCGTCGTGGGTCCGCTCCACCCGCCCAGGACGCTTTGCCCTGCGCATCACGCACCCGAACGATGGTCTGAGTGCCGCTGGTCATGTCGATTTGATTGACCGTATGCCCTTTGTCCTTGAGGGCCTGGATCAGCGCCGGGCTGAATTGACCTTGTTCCAGTTCGGTCGGGCCGTTACGGCTGCCGAAGTTGGGTAGGCTGATGGCGGCTTGCGGGTCGAGGTTCCAGTCGAGCATGCCAATCACCGACTTGGCGACGTACTCGATGATTTGCGAACCACCGGGCGAACCGAGCGTCGCGACCAACTCGCCGCTTTGACGATCGAAGATCAGCGTCGGTGCCATGGACGAACGCGGGCGTTTGCCGGGTTCGACGCGGTTGGCCACGGGTTGGCCGTTTTCTTCGGGGATGAACGAGAAGTCGGTCATCTGATTGTTGAGCATGAAACCCTGGACCATCAGGTGCGAGCCGAAGGCGGCTTCAACGGTGGTGGTCATCGACACGGCACCACCCTGATCGTCGACGGCAACCACTTGCGAGGTCGAGATCCGCAGCGGCGAGCGATCAGGAGCGTACGCCACCTGAATGCCCGGTGGCGTGCCAGGTTTGGCGCTGCCCATGCTGCGTAAACCGATCAACGTCGCACGACTGGCCAGGTAGGCGGGGGAGACCAGGCCGGCGACCGGGACCGGTACGAAGTCCGAGTCGGCGACGTACTGCGCGCGGTCGGCGTAAGCCAGGCGCTCGGCCTCGGCGATCAGGTGCACGGCTTCAGGCGCAGGTTCGATACCTGCCGGTTTGTTGCTCTTGAGTGGTTTCAGTCGTGCCAGAGCGAAGCGACTGTCGTAGCTTTCGAGTACCTGCAAGGTGCCGAGAATCTGCGCAATAGCGATCCCGCCCGATGATGGCGGTGGCATGCCGCACACTTGCCAGCGCTTGTAGTCGGTGCACAGCGGAGCACGCTCTTTGGCGCTGTAGCCTTTGAGGTCGTTCAACGACAGGCTGCCGGGGTTGGCATTACCCTGAACCTTGGCGACGATCTCCTGAGCAATCGGACCTTGATACAGCGCACTCGGTCCTTCTGCGGCAATGCGTTTGAGGACCTTGGCCAGTGCCGGGTTTTTCAGCAGCGTACCTACGGCTTTCGGGCTGCCATCGGCATTCAGGAAGTACGCAGCCATGTCGGGCGAGCGCGGCAGGAACGGATCGGAGGCGATCATCGTGTGCAGGCGTGGCGAGATCGCAAAGCCCTTTTCTGCCAAGGCAATGGCCGGTTCGAACAACTTCGCCCATGGCAGGCGGCCGTACTTTTGATGGGCCAGTTCCAGCGCGCGCAACACGCCCGGTGTGGCAACCGACCGACCACCCATCTGCGCATCGGGGAACGGCATGGGTTTACCGTCGGCTTGCAGGAAAAGTTTTTCAGTCGCACCAGCGGGCGCGGTTTCACGGCCATCGTAGGTGCGCACCGCCTTGCCATCCCAGAGCACGATCAACGCGCCGCCACCGATCCCCGAGGATTGCGGCTCAACCAGCGTCAGCACTGCTTGCATGGCGATAGCGGCGTCTATTGCCGAGCCACCCTGGCGCAGCATCTCCCGTCCCGCTGCGGCTGCCAGTGGGTTGGCGGCTGCGGCCATGTGTCTGGAGGCGTACTGGGTGTGCAGGTCGGTGCGATAACCCGAGGCAATTTCCGGGGCCACCGGCAAGGTGCTGACGGGCGGGACATTACAAGCGGCAAGGGTCAGCGCGGTGGCTATCAGCGAGAGGGCCGCCAGGCGGTAGCGGCTCAAATGAAAGGCTGGGAACACGTGGGGTACTCCGTCCGTGGGATAAACGATCAGCGGACTGTATCGGCCGAAGGCGTCAGCTGCAAC
Organism: Pseudomonas sp. GW822-FHT02D10; assembly: GCF_058802345.1. Taxonomy (NCBI): domain Bacteria; kingdom Pseudomonadati; phylum Pseudomonadota; class Gammaproteobacteria; order Pseudomonadales; family Pseudomonadaceae; genus Pseudomonas; species Pseudomonas sp. GW822-FHT02D10. The sequence goes on along the minus strand of NZ_JBXAOB010000003.1, from coordinate 471,670 downwards.
GCTGGCTTTGTGCGTATTGATCGATGGATGGGCACCTTTGCCCTTCTTCAGTGCGGGGTTTTTCTGTAGGGTCGGGGGCGCGAGATCTTCGCTAATAACAAGTCAATAACAACAAGAGGCCGACATGCAGATCGAGTTCCCAACGCAGCCAAGTTACCGTTCGCAGCGCGAACAATTCCTGGCGGCAGCGACCGCAGCCGGCGCCCGGTTGACCGAGTACCCGCATCCACTCAAGGGGCCATTTGGCGAGTCTCTGAGCACTGATGTGGCGGTGCTCGGCGACCCCGGCGCAAAGCGCCTGCTGGTGGCACTGAGCGGTACTCACGGGGTTGAAGGTTTCTACGGTTCGGAGTGCCAGATCAACTGGCTGAACGAGTTCGGCAAACGCCCACTGCCCGCCGATGTCGCGGTGGTGATGATCCACTTGATCAACCCTTGGGGCACGGCGTGGCTGCGTCGCGTCAACGAAGACAACATCGACCTGAATCGCAACCACCTGAACTTCGATCGCCCGCTGCCCGACAATCAGGCCTATGCAGCGTTGCACGAGATTTATGCCTTCACCCAGTTGCACGGCCCGGAGCGTGATCGCGCCGATGCCTTGCTCGCCGCACAGTTGCGCGAGCATGGCTGGCCGGCAGTGATGTCGATTGTCGAGGGCGGCCAGCACAGCCATCCCGACGGTCTGTTTTACGGTGGGCTGGCGCCGAGCTGGTCGAACCGGACTTTGCATCAGATCATTGCCGCGCATCTCTCTCGGGCCGAGGTCGCCATGTGTTTCGATCTGCACTCTGGCGCAGGAGAATACGGCCATCCGATGCTGCTGACCGTTACCCAAGAGGCCTACCCGGCACTGGAACAGGCGCAGGCCATTTACGGTCCGTGGCTCTATACCATACAGACCGGCGCGCAGACCCAGAGCGAAACCGGGATTGCTGCATCGGCCACTGGCTATACCTCACAGGCGTTGCTCGATGCGCTGCCGCAGGTACGCCTGATGCCGTTTGTCATCGAATGCGGCACTTACCCGGGAGAGGCGGTTCATGCTCATCTACGTGACGATCACTGGTTGCACCTGCACGGTGATCCGAGTGATGCCGTGGGGCGCGAGATCAAGCTGAATCTGGTTGAGCAGTTCTATCCCGCCGACACTGACTGGCAGGAAATGGTCTGGGTTCGCACCCGACAGATCTGGGAGAAGGCCTTGTCTGCGTTGCCCACGATATAGTCGAACGCCTCGGCGCTTGATGAACACGGCGGCTCACATCGCGATGTGAGCCGCCGGTGGGTCGGGTACTTTTCTTCAGGCATAAAAAAACGGCCTACCTTTCGGTAAGCCGTTTTTAGTACTTGGTGGCTACACAGGGACTTGAACCCCGGACCCCAGCATTATGAATGCTATGCTCTAACCAACTGAGCTATGTAGCCAAGTGGCGCGCATTATTGGCTCGGAACGATGATGTGTCAAGCGTAAATCTAAAATATTTCTCTACGCTTTCAACCGGTTATCGAACTGCCCGGTAAAAAGCAATGAGTTTACGGCTTCAAACCAGCTGAAACCGCCCAGTATTCTCGCTCAACGCCTTGCTGCCCGAACTCAAAGTGTCCGCCGCGAGGTTCACTGCCCGTGCGCCTTCGAGCAGGCGCACGGCGGCCTGATCGACTTGCTGGATGTTGCCACTGACCTCATCGGCCGTGCTGGCTTGCTCTTCTACTGCAGTGGCGATCTGCGCCAGGGTATCGGTGACGCTTTGCACCGCGCTGGCGATTTCCCCCAAGCGTTCGCCGAGACCAGTGACCGCTTGCGCGTCGGTCTGTGCCTGGCCGCAGGCGGCTTCCATCAGGCTCACAGCTTCGTTGACGGTGCTGCGCAGGCTGTCGACGGTACCGGCGATCTGCGCGGTGGAGGATTGGGTGCGTTGCGACAGACTGCGCACTTCATCGGCGACCACCGCAAAGCCTCGTCCTTGTTCGCCGGCACGGGCGGCTTCGATGGCGGCATTGAGCGCTAACAGGTTGGTCTGTTCGGCAACACCGCGAATAGTGTCCACCACCAGTTGAATCTGCTGCCCTTGTTCACTGACCCGACCCAGTGCGGCGGCGGTGTCGTTCAGCCGCTGATTGAGCTGCTGAATGCTCGCCGTGGTGCGTTGGCTGTCACGGCTGCTCTCGGCGGCAATGCGCTGGGTCTGCTGAGCGCTGCCTGAAGCCTGTTCGCAACTCTGGGCGACCCCCTGCGAGGTCGCGGCCAGTTGCGTGGCTGCTGCGGCGATCTGGCTGATCTGCAACTGTTGGGCCTCGACTTCACCGAAGGCGCCGCTGGCGTGAATATTGAGGGCTCGCACCGCGTTGCTCAGTTGCAGGGTTTCGTGATCGACCCCCAGCAGGCTGGTGCGCAGTTGCACCACTGCAACGTTGAGCGCGGTGCTGATCGCTGCCAGCTCATCGCGACCATGCACCGGCACTTGCAGGCTCAGATTGCCATCGCGCAGGGCTTCGGCGAGCAACGTGATGCCACTGGCGCTGCGGCGGATCGAAGCCTGCAAACAAATGAACAGGTACAGCGCAGCCAATAACAGGCAACCGAGGACGCTTGCCACCAGGATGAACTGGCGGATGGCTGAGCCGTGGTAGTAATCCAGACGCTGATCCAGTGACACCAGCGATTGCTGACGCAGCGAGGCGAGGTCAGTGAGGAGGGCGTCGAGGTTGCGCTCGAAGTCGTCTGGTTTAAGTGTAATGCTGGCGCCGAACATGCCGTCATCCAGGCCTTTCAATCCGGCGTCCAGATGCTTGAGGCTGTCGTGGTATTGCCCGGCCCAAGCCTGCAACGCACTTGGCAGCCGTGCTTCGAGCAGGCTGCCAGTCTTGATCAGTTGCTCGCGAGCGTCGCCAATGCGACCGCGCAAGTCGCGCAGTTGCAGACGGCTTTGCAGTGAGAATTGTCCGGACACCACCGACGCCTGACCGATACTGGCGAGGCGCCCGACCCGTTCGATCAGATCGGGCGCGTGTTGGCTCGAGATCTGCGTCAGCAAGTACGTTTCCAGCCACGGCGCCAGCGTCAGGCGGTTGTCCATGGCGATCTGTTCGCGCAGTGCTTGCAGCGCGCTGAGGGCCGCAGTGAAGCGTTCATAGCCGTCCGGCCACCAACCGACGCTGCTCAGGCTTTTCGAGTCCAGACCGTTGAGCGCGGTTTGCAGGGTTTGATAACGACTCAGGGTGTCGGCCTCGGCCCCTTCGGTTGTCAGTGCATGACCCAAATCGTTGACGGCTTGATTCAGTACAGGCTGCACCGCATCGAACGCGGCCATCGCGGCGACGGTGGCCGGTGTTGGCTGGCGATTGGTTTCGGTGGCGCGCCAACGAGCGGCGCGGTCACGCTGGGCGGCGAGCAGGTTGTCCAGCGCATCGAGGGCTATCAACTGGCGCACGCCGGCACGCTCGCCAGCAATCAGGCTGAGCTTGTCGCGGTAATCCTGGCCAATCATCCACAGGCTGCCCGCCAGCGGCAGGATAAACAGCAGAAACAACAACTGAAACTTGCGGGCGAAACCGAAACGCCCAAGCAGTCCAATCCCCGGTGCCAGAAAAGCCTGCATGCCCGACTACTCCTCTGGGCACCACGCACCATTGGCGTGCGGTCGCGGCGTTGTGACCGCTACCCGTGCCCTCATAAAAGGCCTCGAAAGTTCACTTCGACGGGTCATGTAAGACCGGCGCTGTGGTGAAACTTCCCATTCTCGATCCCCTTTGTAAGGGGCCGCGTTGAAGCGGATAAACAAGGCAAGATTCAGACCATGGCACTGCGCTATTACGTAACGGTCGACAATCCGGAGGTCGTTAGCAGGCTAAGGGGATGGCGTTGCTGCACTGAAAAATGGCACATTGGCGCACCTGCAAGTGCTCTCCCTTACGCCGTATGGAAACGCTCATGGCCACCAGTAACGCTCAAACTGCCGCATCGCCGGCACTCGCGACTTCGCAAAGCAGCCCGTTGGTCATGCGAATCATCGGCGCGGTGGCGCTGGCGCATTTGATCAACGACCTGATTCAGTCGGTGCTGCCGTCGATTTACCCGATGCTCAAGGCCAATTACGGGCTGACCTTCACCCAGGTTGGCCTGATCACCTTGACCTTTCAGCTCACGGCATCGTTGTTGCAGCCGTGGGTCGGTTATTACACCGACCGCCATCCCAAGCCGTATCTGCTGCCGACGGGGATGGTCTGCACCTTGATCGGTATTCTGATGATGTCTCAGGCCGGCAGTTTTCCGCTGATTCTGTTGGCGGCGGGGTTGATCGGGGTCGGCTCCTCGACCTTTCACCCGGAGGCTTCTCGCGTGGCGCGGTTGGCCTCGGGCGGGCGTTTTGGCCTGGCGCAGTCGACCTTCCAGGTCGGTGGCAACGCCGGTTCAGCGTTCGGGCCGTTGCTGGCGGCGGCGATCATCATTCCGTTCGGTCAGGGCAACGTCGCTTGGTTCGGATTGTTTGCAGTGTTTGCGTTGGTGGTGCTGTATGGCATCAGCCGTTGGTACGCCAACCACTTGAGTCTGTTCAAGCTCAGGCAAGGCCAGGCGGCGACTCATGGGTTGTCGAAGGGCCGGGTGATCAGTGCCTTGGTGGTACTCGGACTGCTGGTGTTCTCCAAGTATTTCTACATGGCCAGCCTCACCAGTTATTTCACCTTCTACCTGATCGAAAAATTCGACCTGTCGGTGGCCAGTTCGCAGCTGCACCTGTTCCTGTTTCTTGGGGCGGTCGCGGCGGGGACCTTCTTCGGTGGGCCGATTGGCGACAAGATCGGCCGTAAGGCGGTGATCTGGTTCTCGATCCTTGGCGTTGCACCGTTTACCTTGATCCTGCCTCACGTTGATCTGTTCTGGACCAGTGTCTTGAGCGTGGTGATCGGTTTCATCCTGGCCTCCGCGTTCTCGGCCATTGTGGTTTATGCGCAGGAACTGGTGCCGGGAAATGTTGGGATGATTGCTGGGGTGTTCTTCGGTTTGATGTTCGGTTTCGGCGGGATTGGTGCGGCGCTGCTGGGGCATCTGGCGGACACTCACGGCATTGAATACGTGTACAGGCTGTGTTCGTTCCTGCCGTTGTTTGGGGTGTTGGCGATCTTTTTGCCGAGGACCAGAAAAGCCTGACCTGAATCCTTGTGAAACAAAGGCGCTGACGATTCTGTGGGCGCCTTTATTTTTGCGTTCAGGTTCGCCACGTCAAGGGCCAATGCACGGGACGTGGCGATCCAGTGACCTGTTTATTTCAGGTCGGCAAGCGCGGCGCCAAAGTTCAGGTGCAACACCTGACCTTCGACCACCAGCGCAGGTACCGACTTGACCCCGACAGCCTCTGCTTGTACCTGGCGCGCTGCAATCGTTACTCCAACACGCCTTTGGCCGTGACCGACTATTTGGGACTGACCAAGGGCACGGTGTCGCAATCGCTCAAGGCGCTTGAAGCCAAGGGGCTGATCGTCAAGACCCAGGATGCAAACGATAAGCGCAGCGTGCACCTGGAATTGACCGAAGAGGCGAGGGTGCTTCTGGGCGCGGTGATGCCGCCGGAGTTTCTGCGCGACGCCACCCAGAGAATGGGCGCGCAGGCTGTGGAGCTGGAGTCTCTGCTGGCAGAGCTGTTGCGCAATGTTCAGCGTACCGAAGACGTGCCCAGCTTCGGCCTGTGCAAGACCTGCCGCTTTCATCAGCACGTCGCCGATGCACCTTTTTGCGGGCTGACAAAGGAGCCGTTAGCTCACGCAGACATTGAGTTGATTTGCTGGGAACACGAGTTCGCCAGCGAGACTTGAGGTAGAGGCAGGGGACTCACCTCGAATGCCAAATCCTGCGCATAGAAAAACACCCCGACCAGCGGGGTGTTTTTATTGAGTGCGCTTACACGTTGAAGCGGAAGTGCATCACGTCGCCGTCTTTGACGATGTATTCCTTGCCTTCCAGACGCCATTTACCGGCTTCCTTGGCGCCGGCTTCGCCCTTGTACTGGATAAAGTCGTCATAGGCGATGACCTCGGCGCGGATGAAGCCTTTTTCGAAGTCGGTGTGAATGACGGCAGCGGCTTGTGGTGCAGTGGCACCGACACGCACGGTCCAGGCGCGGACTTCTTTTACGCCGGCAGTGAAGTAAGTCTGCAGGTTCAGCATTTGGTAACCGGCGCGGATCACGCGGTTCAGACCCGGTTCTTCAAGGCCAAGCGCTTCGAGGAACATGTCTTTTTCTTCGCCGTCTTCAAGTTCGGCAATTTCCGCTTCGATCTTGTTGCACACCGGTACAACTATCGCACCTTCTTCCTCGGCAATGGCCATGACCACGTCGAGCAGTGGGTTGTTTTCGAAGCCGTCTTCGGCAACGTTGGCGATGTACATGACCGGTTTAGTGGTCAGCAGGTGGAAGCCGCGAACGATCAGCTTCTCATCGGCACCCATGTTCTTGACCAGGCTACGTGCTGGCTTACCCAGGGTGAAGTGAGCAATCAGTTGCTCCAGCAAGGCCTTCTGGGCCACGGCATCCTTGTCGCCGCCCTTGGCGTTGCGGGTGACTTTCTGCAGTTGCTTCTCGCAGCTGTCGAGGTCGGCGAAGATCAGTTCGAGGTCGATGATTTCAATATCGCGTTTCGGGTCGACGCTGTTGGAGACGTGAATCACGTTCTCGTCTTCGAAGCAGCGGACCACGTGGGCGATGGCATCAGTCTCGCGGATGTTGGCGAGGAACTTGTTGCCCAGGCCTTCACCTTTCGAGGCGCCAGCCACCAGGCCAGCAATGTCAACGAACTCCATGGTGGTCGGCAGCACGCGCTCCGGAATCACGACGGCCGCCAGGGCGTCCAGACGTGCATCGGGCATCGGCACGATCCCGGTATTCGGCTCGATGGTGCAGAAGGGGAAGTTCTCGGCCGCGATACCGGATTTGGTCAGGGCGTTGAACAGGGTGGACTTGCCGACGTTAGGCAGGCCGACGATGCCGCAATTGAATCCCATGGTGTTTCCCCGAGGAGTTAGAGTCAGGCCTTCTGGCTGTGCAGGTTTTTCATCGCGCGGTTCCATTCACCGGCGAAGATATCCGGCAGCACGCCGAGGGCAAAGTCGATGCTGGCATCGAGTTTTTCCTGTTCGGCGCGTGGCGCACGACCCAGGACAAAGTTTGAAACCATACTGGCAACGCCTGGGTGGCCAATGCCGAGCCGCAAGCGGTGAAAGGTATTCTGGTTGCCCAGTTGCGCGATGATGTCGCGCAACCCGTTGTGACCGCCGTGCCCGCCGCCCTGTTTGAGCTTGGCAACGCCGGGTGGCAAGTCGAGTTCGTCATGCGCCACCAGGATCTCTTCCGGCTTGATGCGGAAAAACCCGGCAAGCGCCGCCACGGCCTGGCCGCTGCGGTTCATGTAGGTGGTGGGAATCAGCAGACGAACATCCTGACCCTGATGCGAGAAGCGTCCGGTCAGGCCGAAATATTTGCGATCGGCCACAAGATTGATCCCTTGTGCTTGCGCGATGCGCTCAACAAAAAGGGCCCCTGCGTTATGCCGGGTCTGTTCGTATTCGGCGCCTGGATTTCCCAGGCCAACGATCAGTTTGATGGCAATCACGTCAGGGGCCCTTCTTTGGAGTGGTGGATAACATCGCTGCAATAGGTGTGTGCGGCGAAAGTGGACGAAAAATGCTCATTTACCATTATGTAAACTCCGCGTTCCCGCCCGCTTTCTCGCTACGTTCCAGTCCGCGATGTTACTTGCTCACTCCGGCGTACAGAGTGAATTACTCTGCAGCGCCTTCTGCAGCTTCTGGAGCAACACGTGGAGCGTGAACGTTGGCAATAGCCAGGTCGTTACCGTGAGCCAGAGCAACAAATTCAACGCCTTTAGGGGCCTTGATGTTGGACAGGTGAACGATCGAACCGATTTCGGCGTCAGCCAGGTCGACTTCGATGAATTCAGGCAGGTCTTTTGGCAGGCAGGAAATTTCAACTTCAGCAACAACGTGCGAAATTTCGCCGCCTTTTTTCACTGCAGCAGCTTCGTTGATGAAGTGCACAGGAACGTGAGCGGACAGTTTCTGACCAGCAACAACGCGTACGAAGTCAGCGTGCATCACGTGGCCTTTGGCCGGGTGACGCTGCAGGGCTTTGATGATTACGTTTTGCTTGGTGCCGCCAACGTTCAGCTCGATGATGTGGCTGTAAGCCGCTTCGTTTTCGAGCAGTTTGGCAACTTCTTTGGCCAGCATGCTGATGGATTCAGGGGCTTTTTCGCCGCCGTAAACTACAGCTGGAACCAGGCTTGCGAGACGACGCAGGCGGCGGCTCGCACCTTTCCCCAGGTCGGAACGCACTTCAGCATTCAGAGTAAATTCGTTCATGTTGTATCTCCAAAATAACCACATTCGCCCCAGCGTTTGCGACCAGCGCTAAAGGCGATATGGGCAAAAAAGCCCCGCCCCGACAGTAATGCCGGGGCGGGGCGCTTTTCGTCATCGAGATGTATCCGAAGGGCAGGGCCCTTAGCGGAACATCGCGCTGATCGATTCTTCGTTGCTGATGCGGCGAACCGCTTCGGCAACTACCGGTGCGATATCCAGTTGACGGATACGTGCACAGGCTTGTGCTGCAGCGGACAGCGGGATGGTGTTAGTCACCACCAGCTCGTCCAGCACGGAATTTTCAATGTTCTCGATGGCCCGACCCGACAGCACAGGGTGTGTGCAGTAGGCAAAGACTTTGGCAGCGCCATGCTCTTTCAAGGCTTTAGCCGCATGGCACAGGGTGCCGGCGGTATCGACCATGTCGTCAACCAGAATACAGGTACGCCCTTCGACATCACCGATGATATGCATCACTTCAGAGTGATTGGCTTTCTCACGGCGCTTGTCGATGATCCCGAGATCCACGCCCAGGGATTTGGCAACAGCACGTGCACGCACGACGCCGCCAATGTCCGGGGACACGATCATCAGGTTTTCGAAGCGTTGGTCTTCGATGTCATCCACCAGTACTGGGGAGCCGTAGATGTTATCTACCGGAATATCGAAGAAACCCTGGATCTGGTCAGCATGCAAATCAACCGTGAGAACACGATCGATGCCGACTACGGTAAGCATGTCAGCGACAACTTTCGCGCTGATGGCCACACGTGCGGAACGCGGACGGCGATCCTGACGGGCATAACCAAAGTAGGGGATCACCGCAGTGATTCGAGTGGCTGAGGAACGGCGGAAGGCATCAGCCATCACGACGAGTTCCATCAGGTTATCGTTGGTCGGAGCGCAAGTCGGCTGAATAATGAAGACGTCTTTACCGCGGACGTTTTCATTGATCTCGGCGGTGATTTCGCCGTCGGAGAACTTACCGACAGAAATGTCACCGAGAGGGATATGCAGCTGACGTACGACACGCCGAGCCAGATCGGGGTTAGCGTTCCCCGTAAAGACCATCATCTTGGACACGCGCAGTACCTGAAGGCTGAGGGTAACCTGGATGAGTATAGAAAAATGGCAGGGGCGGCTGGATTCGAACCAACGCATGGCAGGATCAAAACCTGCTGCCTTACCGCTTGGCGACGCCCCTGTATCTGTTACAACGAGTACCCAGTACCCGGTTCCTTTTAGAGCAGACTTTGCAGCTTGCGATGCAACATCGAAACGTTGCTTCCCTTTGCTACAAACCCTGTAAGGGTCTCTGTAAGAAGGGCCGAGACTTTATCAGCTTCAGCTTTGCTTGGGAAGCCCCCAAACACACAACTTCCAGTTCCGGTGAGTTTTGCTTCGGTAAATTTACCTAACAAATTCAAAGCGTTACGTACATCTGGATAACGCCTTGTTACCACCGGTAAGCAGTCATTTCGACTGTTTCCCTTGGGAACGGGGCGCACTTTAATGGGAGAAGAGTTACGTGTCAACAGTGGATCTGAAAAAATTTCTGCTGTACTTACAGATACTTGCGGCACAAGCACGAGATACCACGGTTCTTCCGGGTCTACAGGGGTGAGCTTTTCTCCCACGCCCTCAGCGAAAGCCGCGTGCCCACGCACGAAAACCGGGACGTCCGCGCCAAGCGTCAGGCCCAAAGCGGCCAATCGATCCTCGTCCCAACCCAGTTGCCAGAGATGATTGAGGCCCAACAAAGTGGTGGCCGCATTCGAGCTACCGCCACCGATTCCACCGCCCATGGGCAGGATTTTTTCGATCCAGATATCAATACCCAGCGAACAACCGGATTGTTCCTGAAGTTTTTTTGCGGCTTTGACGATCAGATTACTGTCGTGAGGGACGCCTTCGAACTCGGTGTGCAAACGAATGACGCCGTCATCGCGCACGGCGAAGGTGATTTCGTCGCCGTAATCGAGAAATTGAAACAGCGTCTGCAACTCGTGGTAGCCGTCTTCACGGCGACCCAGAATGTGCAGCATCAAATTGAGTTTTGCTGGCGAGGGCAGGGTAATGCGAGTAGCAGGCATGTCATTGCCCCAATTTGCGTGGTTGCCAGTCCTTGATCACCAACGTGACATCAAGGTCGGTGCCATGCAGCTTGATCCGCTCGGGCAGCCAATAGCCGTTTTGCTGGATGTAGCTGAGGTACTCGACTTGCCAGCCATCCTGCTCGAGAGTGGCCAGGCGACTGTCGGCATCCAGGTTCAGGCGACTTTTACTGTCAGGTGCGGGCAATCCGCGAACCCACCAGACCAAATGCGAAACCGGCAGCTTCCAGCCCAGCTGTTCTTCGAGCAGGGCTTCGGGGGTTGGCGCCTCAAAACGACCCTGATTGGCCACTTCCAGCGACGCCTGGCCGGGACGCCCGGTCAGGCGTGCCGCGCCGCGACCCAGCGGGCCGGACAGACGAATATCGTAGTAGTCCTGCCGTTGCAGCCAGAACAAGGTGCCACTGCCCGAGTCTTTCGGGGCCCGGATGCCGACCTTGCCGTTGATTTGCCAGCCATCAAGGCCTGTCAGTTGATGTTTGTGTTCGCGCCATTGCGCGGGGTTGCCGTGACCCTCGACGGATTCACGGGCGCCAAAGCCCGCACAACCGGCGAGCAGGGCGATGAAGCTGAAAACGATGATGTGGCGCAAAAACATGATTTTAAAGAGTCTCGGAACCGGTCAGGCGCTTGATGGTGCTGCGCAGGATAGGGCTGTCGGGCTGATTCTTGAGGAATTTTCCCCAGATTTGTTTGGCTTCGCGTTGCTTGCCGTTGGCCCACAGGACTTCGCCCAGGTGCGCCGCGACTTCCTGATCGGGGAAACGCTCCAGAGCCTGGCGCAAGTAACGCTCGGCTTCATCGAGGTTGCCAAGACGGAAGTTCACCCAGCCAAGGCTGTCGAGAACGGCCGGATCTTCCGGGTTCAACTGGTGCGCTTGCTCGATCAGCGCCTTGGCTTCGGCGTAACGCGTGGTGCGGTCGGACAGGGTGTAGCCCAGGGCATTCAGCGCCATGGCGTTGTTCGGGTCGCGCTTGATGATCAGTCGCAGGTCTTTTTCCATCTGCGCCAGGTCATTGCGTTTTTCCGCCAGCATGGCCCGGGTATAGAGCAGGTTCAGATCGTCCGGATACTGCTTCAAGGCTTTATCGAGGACTGCCCAGGCGCGATCATCGTGCTTATTGGCGGACAGGGTTTCGGCTTCGATCAGATACAACTGAATCGTGTAATCCGGTTGTTCGTCGCGCGATCTGGCCAAACGGTTTTGGGCTTCGGCGGTGCGTCCGTTGTTCATCAGAATATCGGACTGGCGCAATTGCGCCGGCAGATAGTCGTTACCCGGGCCCACCAATGCGTATTCAATCAGGGCGCCTTGCGGGTCGTTGCGCTCTTCGGCGATACGACCCAGGTTCAGGTGGGCCGAGTCGACATGGCTCTCCCGGGCGATGAGGTCTTCCAGGTAACCCTTGGCCTCGCCCCAGGCCTTGGCTTCCAGGCAAACCAGTGCGAGGGAGTAGCGCAGCTCGTCGTCTTCCGGATATTGCTGAACCAGGCTTGAGAACTGTTCTTTGGCGTCGCCCATGCGGTCCTGCTCGACCAGCAGGCGTGCATACGTCAGACGCAAGCGTTTGTCTTCCGGGTATTTGCGAATGTTTTTTTCCAGTAGAGGCAGCGCTTCTTTGCCACGGTTGAGGCTTTGCAGCAGGCGTGCCCGCAGCAAAATGGGGGCGATTTCACCGGCTTCCGGAGGGTTTTTCTCAAGCAGGGTCAGCGCACCCTGAGAGTCGCCGTCCTGTTGCAGCAACAGAGCCTTGCCGAAAATCAGCTGGCCGTTTTTCGGGTGGCGCAGCAACAAACGGTCAAAACTTTTCATCAAGCCATTGCGAGTGTCCTGATCGGTATCGGCCGCGGACAGGGCGAGGAAGTCGAAATGGGTATCGCCCTTGCCCAGCAGAACCTTCTCCATATAGGCCATGGAGTCGTCATAACGCCCGGCACGGGCCAGCTGCACGGCGGCGGCACGTTGCGCTTCGAGGTCGTTCGGGGCGTTTTTTGCCCAGATCAGCGAGCTATCAAGCGCTGCCTGATCGGCGCCCAGGTATTCGGCGATGCGAAAGGCTCGCTCGGAGATGCCCGGGTCCTGGGTGTTGACGGCCTGGGTCACGTAGTTGTCCAGCGCAATGTCGAAACGATTGCGCTGACCAGCCAGTTCCGCGCTCAGCAGGCTGAAGATCGTGTCTTCGCTAAACGAGCTGTAAACCTTGGGCTTTTCAGGGGCCTTTGTGCTGCCTTCGACCGGCGGTGTGCCGCCCGGCGAAACGGGCGCCAATGCCTGGCAGCCGCTGAGGAAGACAAAAGCGAGGAGCAACGCGGAAGATCTATTCATATAGGAAGAGGACGACTAACCTGCGGTCGGATCATCATGACACAAGCCTTCGGCCAAACATAACCGGCCTGTCAATTTGCGTATGCACCCCCCGTAGGAGGGGCAATAGATATCGAGTGGTTGTTCTGAGTCAGGCGAAGTAGGACAATTGTCGGCTTCTCGACATCATCAGCGACCTTGAATGGCCTTCCTTGCACTCGGTATTAACCACAAGACTGCTTCCGTAGACGTCCGCGAGCGCGTGGCTTTTACCCCAGAGCAGCTGGTTGAGGCCTTGCAGCAGCTCTGCCGACTCACCGACAGCCGCGAAGCTGCGATCCTCTCCACCTGCAATCGCAGTGAACTCTATATAGAACAGGATCACCTTTCGGCGGATACCGTACTGCGCTGGTTGGCCGATTATCACCATTTAAGCCTCGAAGAACTGCGCGCGAGTGCTTATGTGCATGAAGATGATGCGGCAGTTCGTCACATGATGCGGGTTGCCTCCGGGCTCGATTCGCTGGTATTGGGCGAACCGCAGATTCTCGGCCAGATGAAATCGGCCTACGCCGTGGCCCGCGAGGCCGGCACCATTGGTCCGCTGCTTGGGCGTTTGTTCCAGGCCACGTTCAATGCCGCCAAGCAGGTGCGCACCGACACCGCTATCGGTGAAAACCCGGTGTCCGTGGCGTTTGCCGCGGTCAGCCTGGCGAAACAGATTTTCAGTGATTTGCAGCGCAGCCAGGCGCTGCTGATTGGCGCCGGCGAGACCATTACCCTGGTCGCCCGCCATTTGCATGAGTTGGGCGTGAAACGGATCGTGGTCGCCAACCGGACCCTGGAACGCGCCAGCATCCTGGCCGAGCAGTTCGGCGCCCACGCGGTGCTGCTCTCGGACATCCCGGCAGAACTGGTGCGCAGTGATATCGTCATCAGCTCGACCGCCAGCCAGTTGCCGATTCTTGGCAAAGGCGCGGTAGAAAGTGCCTTGAAGCTGCGCAAGCACAAGCCGATCTTCATGGTCGATATCGCCGTGCCACGGGATATCGAGCCGGAAGTGGGTGAGCTGGACGACGTTTACCTTTATAGCGTCGACGACCTCCATGAAGTGGTCGCCGAGAACCTCAAGAGCCGTCAGGGTGCTGCCCAGGCGGCGGAAGAGATGGTTGCCATCGGCGCCGACGACTTCATGGTTCGTCTGCGTGAACTGGCGGCGGTGGATGTGCTCAAGGCTTATCGTCAACAGAGCGAACGCCTGCGCGATGAAGAACTGCAAAAAGCCCTGCGCCTGCTCGCCAACGGCAGCAGCGCTGAAGACGTACTGGTGCAGCTGGCCCGTGGCCTGACCAACAAACTGTTGCATGCCCCCAGCGTGCAGTTGAAAAAGCTTACCGCCGAAGGCCGCCTCGATGCGCTGGCCATGGCCCAGGAACTCTTTGCCCTCGGTGAGGGCAATTCGGACAGCTCTTCGGATAAAAAAACGCAATGAAAGCGTCACTGCTCAATAAGCTGGACATCCTCCAGGACCGTTTCGAGGAACTGACTGCCTTGCTTGGCGATGGCGAAGTCATTTCCGATCAGAACAAATTCCGCACCTATTCCAAGGAATACGCGGAAGTTGAGCCGATTGTCGCCACCTATAAACAGCTGCTCAAGGTTCAGGGCGATCTTGAAGGTGCCCAGGCGCTGCTCAAGGACAGCGATCCGGACATGCGCGAAATGGCCGTCGAAGAAGTACGCGAAGCCAAAGAGCAACTGATCGAACTCGAAGCCAGTCTGCAACGCATGCTGCTGCCCAAGGATCCGAACGACGGGCGCAACGTGTTCCTGGAGATCCGCGCCGGCACCGGCGGTGACGAAGCGGCGATCTTCTCCGGCGACCTGTTCCGCATGTATTCGCGTTACGCCGAGCGGCGCGGCTGGCGGGTCGAGATTCTGTCGGAGAACATCGGCGAACACGGTGGCTATAAAGAAGTCATCGCGCGGGTCGAAGGCGACAATGTCTATGGCAAGCTGAAGTTCGAGTCCGGTGCACACCGCGTGCAACGGGTTCCGGCCACTGAGTCCCAGGGCCGTATCCACACCTCGGCGTGCACCGTGGCAGTGTTGCCTGAGCCGGATGAACAGGAAGCGATCGAGATCAACCCGGCGGATTTGCGGGTCGATACCTATCGCTCTTCTGGCGCGGGTGGCCAGCACGTGAACAAGACCGACTCGGCCATTCGTATCACTCACTTGCCGTCGGGCATCGTGGTCGAGTGTCAGGAAGAGCGTTCCCAGCACAAGAACCGGGCGCGGGCGATGTCCTGGCTTTCGGCCAAACTCAACGACCAGCAAACCAGCGCCGCGGCGAATGCCATCGCCAGCGAGCGCAAGCTGCTGGTGGGCTCGGGGGACCGTTCCGAGCGAATCCGCACCTACAACTTTGCCCAGGGCCGGGTCACCGACCACCGGGTCAACCTGACGCTGTATTCCCTCGACGAAATCCTCGCGGGTGGCGTCGATGCTGTGATCGAGCCGTTGCTGGCCGAGTTCCAGGCTGACCAACTGGCAGCGATAGGTGAATAAATGACCATCATTGCCAGCTTGTTACGCGCAGCCGACTTGCCCGATTCGCCGACCGCACGTCTGGATGCCGAATTGCTGCTGGCCGCTGCCCTGGGCAAGTCCCGCAGTTTCCTGCACACCTGGCCGGAGCGCATCGTTCCCAGCGAAGCGGCGCTGACGTTTGCCGAGTACCTGCAACGTCGCCGGTCCGGTGAGCCGGTGGCGTACATCCTCGGCCAGCAGGGTTTCTGGAAGCTCGATCTGGAAGTCGCGCCGCATACGCTGATCCCGCGCCCGGACACCGAGTTGTTGGTCGAAGCTGCGCTGGAACTGTTGCCGGTAACGCCCGCCAAGGTACTCGACCTGGGCACCGGCAGTGGCGCGATTGCCTTGGCTCTGGCCAGCGAGCGCCCGGCCTGGCAGGTCACGGCGGTGGACCGGATTCTTGAAGCCGTGGCCCTGGCCGAGCGCAATCGTCAGCGTCTGCACTTGAACAACGTCACCGTGCTCAGTAGCCACTGGTTCAGTGCGCTGAAGGATCACCGTTACACGCTGATTATCAGTAATCCGCCGTACATTGCTGCCGCCGACCCGCATCTGGTGGCCGGTGACGTGCGTTTCGAACCTGCCAGCGCGCTGGTGGCCGGCACTGATGGGCTCGACGATTTGCGTTTGATCATCGCCCAGGCGCCGCAGCACCTAGAAGCGGGCGGCTGGTTGATGCTCGAGCACGGTTACGATCAAGCCGATGCCGTGCGCGAATTGCTGTTGACCCAAGGCTTTGAAGAGGTCCACAGCCGCAAGGACCTCGGCGGCCACGAACGTATCAGTCTGGGGCGCCTACCGTGCTGAATGATCAGGAGCTGTTGCGTTATAGCCGACAGATTCTGTTGCAACACGTCGACATCGACGGCCAGTTGCGACTCAAACAAAGCCGCGTCTTGATCGTCGGACTCGGCGGTCTCGGTGCGCCGGTCGCGCTGTACCTGGCGGCGGCCGGGGTCGGTGAGCTGCATCTGGCCGACTTCGACACGGTTGACCTGACCAATCTGCAACGGCAGATCATTCACGACACGGACAGCGTCGGCCTGAGCAAGGTCGACTCGGCTATTCGTCGTCTGACGGCGATCAACCCCGAGATTCAATTGATCGCCCATCGCACCGCGCTGGACGCAGACACGTTGGCCGCTGCGGTGTCGGCGGTCGACGTGGTGCTCGACTGTTCCGACAATTTTTCCACCCGTGAAGCGGTGAACGCAGCCTGTGTGGCGGCGCGCAAACCCTTGGTCAGCGGTGCGGCGATTCGTCTGGAAGGGCAGTTGTCGGTGTTCGATCCACGTCGCGCCGAGAGCCCGTGTTACCACTGCTTGTACGGGCACGGCAGCGAAGCCGAACTGACCTGCAGCGAGGCGGGCGTGCTCGGTCCGCTGGTAGGGCTGGTCGGCAGCCTGCAAGCGCTTGAAGCGCTGAAACTGTTGGTGGGTTTCGGTGAACCGCTGGTGGGGCGGTTGCTGTTGATCGATGCCTTGGGCACACGTTTTCGTGAATTGAGGGTCAAGCGTGATCCAGGGTGCAGTGTCTGTGGGCCAAAACATGCGTGAAGCGCCGATAGGCGTTTTCGATTCCGGCGTCGGTGGATTGTCGGTGCTGGCCGAGATCCAGCATCTGTTGCCCAATGAGTCGCTGCTGTATGTCGGCGACTGCGGGAATATTCCCTACGGCGAGAAAACCCCTGAGTTCATTCGCCAGCGCTGCAGTGTGGTGGCGGAGTTTTTTCAGCAGCAAGGTGCCAAGGCGTTGGTTGTGGCGTGCAACACGGCAACCGTGGCCGGTGTCGCGGACTTGCGTCGTGATTACCCGGATTGGCCCATTGTCGGCATGGAGCCAGCGGTCAAGCCGGCAGCGGCGGCGACCCGCAGTGGCGTGGTCGGTGTGCTTGCCACCACCGGCACTTTGCAGAGCGCCAAGTTTGCCGCCTTGCTCGACCGTTTTGCCACCGATGTTCGCGTCATCACCCAGCCTTGCCCAGGGCTGGTTGAGTTGATCGAAGCGGGTGATCTGCACAGCCAGGAGCTGCGCCTGATGCTGGCCGGATATCTCGAGCCCTTGCTGGCGGAAGGGTGTGACACGATCATTTTGGGCTGCACGCACTATCCTTTCCTCAAGCCATTGCTCAAGCAGATGCTCCCTGCCGACATCAGCCTGATCGACACCGGTGCTGCCGTTGCCCGGCAAACCCAGCGCCTGCTCGCCGAACGTGAATTGCTCGCCGACGGGCCGCCTCGCGATGCGCAATTCTGGACCAGTGCCAGCCCCGAGCACCTGAGAAATATCCTGCCGTTGCTCTGGCATAACGCCGGGGTTGTGCGAAGCTTCAGTTTGTAGAAAATCGTTTTGGGGAACGCTTCGAATGGATCAATTTCTGTTGAGGCGTGGATTTCCATCGCACGTTTGTTGAGCCATAAAAACCAAACATAATCGTTCGGAAAAGGATGTTTCTCATGAAGCGACTGTTCTGTTTAGCCGCGATTGCGGCCGCGTTGTTGGGGCACAGTTTTACCGCACAAGCGGCAGGCGTCGAGTTTGCGGTTGGCCAGACCAGCGATTCGACCCAGACTTATCGCCTGGGCCTGCAATGGGATTGGGATAAAAGCTGGTGGCAGAGTGATGTCGGGCGCGTGACGGGCTACTGGAGCGGTGCGTACACCTATTGGAATGGTAACAGGACCGCAAGCAATCACAGCCTGTCGTTCTCTCCGGTGTTCGTTTATGAGTTTTCCGGGCAAACCGTCAAACCTTATCTGGAGGCCGGCATCGGCGTTGCGCTGTTCGCTCACGACGAAGTGGACGACCGCCGGTTGGGCGAGGCTTTTCAATTTGAGGATCGATTGGGGTTCGGCCTGCGGTTTGCTGGCGGGCATGAAATCGGGATCCGCGCGACGCATTACTCCAATGCCCATATCAACGTCACCAATGACGGTATAGAAAGCTACGCATTGCATTACACGATGCCGCTGTAATGACTGGCTGCTTTATTGTGGGAGCGGGCTTTTGTGGGAGCGAGCAGGCTCGCTCCCACAGGTGTATTTGGCTAGCTTTCACTCAGCGATACGCTGTCGCAATCCCCTGGCGCTCGTCGATGCACTCGGGTGCACCCATTTCGAACTCCCGGCAGATCAGCGGGCGTTTTTCGTAAATGGTGCACATCATGCTGTCGCGATCCAGTGCGGCGCACCAGCCGTCATCCAGGCGCAGCATGACTTCCCCGCCCCAATCGTCGGTGTCGATAAAGCGTTCGGGCACGCCGGTGTCCGTGATCAGCATGACTTCGAGCTGGCAACAGCAGGCTGCGCAGGTCGAGCAGGTGACCGCCGGTTCGGCGATGGTCTTGAGGGGGATCGTGTTCATAGGCGCGCAGTGTAAGGCAGCGCGCCGATGCTGTGTGAAAGGCCTGACGGACGCTTAACCGGATAAGGTTGCCGACAGGCGTTGGGCCATTAACTGTTTACGGCTTATCCATGATCGGCGGCGAACGCCTGACCATGCGCTTGCCGATCACCCACTTTACGCGGTTGGATATTTTCGACAGAGGCCAGAGTGCGGTCATGAACAGGGCCGGGAGGGTGATTTCCTGCGGGCGCTGCTTGAGTTTACCGACGACATGTCGCGCGGCTTTGTTGGCTGGCCAGAGCTGTGGCATCGGGAAGTCGTTGTTCTCGGTCAGCGGGGTGTCGATGAATCCGGGGCTGATCACCGTGACTCCAATGCCTTCCGATGCCAGATCGATGCGCAAGGATTCGAACAGATAGCGCAGCCCGGCTTTCGAGGCACCAAAGGCTTCGGCCCGAGGCAGGGGCAGGTAAGTCACCGAACTGGCGAGACCCACCAGATGGGGCGCGATCCCTGCGCGCAGCAACGGCAACGCGGCTTCGATGCAATAGCTGCTGGCGAGCAGATTGGTGCGCACCACGTGTTCGATGATCGAGGCGTCGAACTGCTTGGCGTCGGCATACTCACAGGTGCCGGCGTTGAGGATCACGGTGTCCAGCGAGCCCCAGTCCTGTCGGATCTGCTCGCCGATCTCGCGCACAGTCTGGCTGTTGGTCAAATCGCCCGGCACCACCAGCACTTGCCCTGGATACCGCTGGGCCAGGACTTTCAATGGCGCAGCCGCGCGGGCACTGACTGCCAGATGCACGCCGGACTTCAACAGTTCTTCGGCCAGTGCAGCGCCAATGCCATTGCCGGCTCCCGTCAACCAATACCGCCGTGGAGTTGTATGACTCATCCCATTGTCCTTTTCAGTCATGTATCGCTCCGCAGCCAGATCCATTGCAGGGTGGTTTCCGTACAAGCATTTAAATGAGTCCGCGCTGAACCAGTGCCTGATGGGCCGACAACGGATCTTCAGCCAGGGACAAATCAGCGATTTCAGAGGTTTTTGCGGACAACTCGGCGTGGTGGATGCACACCGCGGGCCCGGCCATGAGTTTTGGGCAACTGACGTTGTTCAGAAGCTTCGGCAGTTGTTTGAGATTGATCGCTTTACTGGAATACAGCAGCACACCACGCGCTTGCAGATGCTCGACCGCCAGGGCCAATTCGCCGGCCGGCAGCGGCCAATCAAACACTTCCACAGGGCAATCGGCGCTGCTGATCAGCCAGGCGGTGAGCCACAGGTGCGGTTCCACGGGCAGGTCCGAGTGATTGATCAGTAGCAACGGCGTACTGCGCAACTGACGATTGTTGTGGTAGATCCGCGCGCCGAACTTGCTGCGCAACCAGGAGTAAAAGAATGCCCGCTCCATCTGCGCGCCAAACTGCCCTTGCCAGCGCTGCTCAAGTTCGGCCAGCAGCGGCATCAGCAGTTGCTCGCACAAGGTGCGTGGTGGATACAGCGACATGGCTTGATTGAGCGTGTCATCGAGCTGACGTTCGGCCAGCTGGCTGATCGTCTGTATCAGCTTCAAGCGCAGCACGTGCCAGTCATTTTCGACGGGCTCGCTCAATGCTTGTGGCGTGTCCAGCAGCTGTTTGATCTGGCTGACAGCTACGCCGCGATTCAGCCAGGTGAGGATGTCATGGATCCGTTGCACATGCTCGGCCGAGAACAGCCGGTGTCCCGTGGGCGTGCGCTGCGGCACGATCAGACCGTAGCGACGTTCCCAGGCGCGCAGGGTGACGGCGTTGATGCCGGTGATCCGGGCGACTTCGCGGATGGGTAGCCAACCGTCCTCCAGGGCCTGTTGATAGTCGGCACCGGGGTCGTCGTCATGGGGATGAGCGTCAGGTTTTGGTTTGCTCGCGCAGCGGCTGGGCATGGGCGCACCTCGGATCTATATCTGCACAGGCTGTTCACGCTGTACAACGCGGTTTGATCGTAGATCCAAAGGTGTACAAGTCAAATTTCTTGTATAGATTTTTGCTGGCGTCATCAGCCGCCTCGGCGAATAGATGCGCTTCACTGCAGGTGTGCGTGCAGGCGACGAGCCGCTTCCTGGCCGCTCATCCAGGCCCCTTCGACACGCCCGGACAGGCACCAGTCGCCACACACGTACAAGCCCAGGTCGGCGTCGGCCAATACGCCCCATTCATGGCTGCTGGACGGGCGCGCATAGAGCCAGCGATGGGCAAGACTGAAGATCGGCGCGGGCATGGAATCGTGCAGCAACTCGGCGAAGGCGCCGTGCAGTTGCTCGATCACCGCCTCTTTAGGCAGGTCGATATGTTGTCGGCTCCAACTGCTCGTGGCGTGCAATACCCAAGTGTCGAGGGTGGTGTCGCGCCCCGGTTTGCTACGGTTACGCGCCAGCCAGTCGAGCGGGCTGTCTTGTACAAAGCAGCCTTCCATTGGCGTATCCAGGGGTTTTTCGAAGGCCAGCGCAATGGCCCAGGTAGGGTCCATTTTCACCCCGGCGGCGACCCCCGCGAGTTTCGGTGTGGCGGCCAGCAGGGCAGTGGCCTGCGGCGCCGGCGTGGCGATGACGACATGGCTGAAGGGGCCGTGGGTGAAGCCTTCGGCATCCTGCAAATGCCAATGTTCTTCGCCACGATAGACCTCGGTAATCCGGCAAGCGAAATGCGCTTCCGTATCGCCGATCAGCGCGCGGGTGATGGCGCTCATGCGCGGGGTACCGACCCAGCGGGTCTGCTCGTCCGGCGATGGGCTGAGTATACCGCCGTGATAGTTGTAGAGCTGCGGTGTCCATTCAGCCACCCAGCCATTGGCTTGCCAGCGCTGGACTTCAATGACGAAACGGCGATCGCGGGCGGTGAAATATTGTGCGCCCATGTCCAGTGCGCCGGCGTCGCTGCGTTTGCTCGACATGCGACCGCCGCTGCCACGGCTTTTATCGAACAATTGAACGACGTACCCGGCCTCTTGCAGGGCTTGGGCTGCCGAAAGTCCGGCGATGCCGGTGCCGATGATTGCGATGGGTACAGTCATAGGGGCCTCGTTTACCTCTCTGTACAGGCTACGCTTCGGGTTAAACCTATACAATGTTGTTTGCTGGTATAACTTTCAGCGTTTTCGTTCTGACAGGTTGGCCTATTGTTAAACACAGAACCTGCCCGATCCGAAACATCCCTGCTTATAAAAATAGACTAGTGATTGGGGTAAAACGCCACGCGAGGAAGATGTCATGCACATATTGCTGACCGGCGGTACTGGTTTGATAGGACGTCAACTCTGCCGACACTGGTTGAGCCAGGGTCACAGCCTGACGGTGTGGAGTCGCAGGCCCAAAAAAGTGGCCAAATTATGCGGCACTCAGGTACGTGGTATTGGGCATCTGGAAGACATTGGCCAACAACCGGTGGACGCGGTGATCAATCTTGCGGGTGCACCGATTGCCGATCGTCTCTGGACTCATCGACGTAAGGCGCTGCTCTGGAACAGTCGGATCAAGCTCACCGAAACCCTGTTGGCGTGGCTTGAAAGCCGCGAGCAGAAACCGCAGGTGTTGATTTCAGGTTCAGCGCTCGGCTGGTATGGCGATGGCGGCGAGCGTGAATTGACTGAGGACTCGCCGCCGGTCAGCGAAGACTTTGCCAGCCAGCTGTGCATCGCCTGGGAGGAGACCGCACAGCGCGCCGAGGCGTTGGGGATTCGTGTGGTGCTGGTGCGTACCGGGTTGGTGCTGTCGGCAGAGGGCGGCTTTTTGTCGCGGTTGTTGTTGCCGTTCAAAGTGGGGCTGGGCGGGCCGATCGGCAATGGTCGGCAGTGGATGTCATGGATCCACATCAATGATCAAATCGGCCTGATTGATTTTCTTCTGCATCAGAAAGACGCCCGTGGTCCTTATAATGCGTGCGCGCCAAAACCGGTGCGCAATCGCGAGTTTGCCAAGACCTTCGCCAGCATTTTGCACCGCCCGGCGTTCATGCCGATGCCCGCTTTCGCGTTGCGGCTCGGTCTTGGCGAGTTGTCACTGTTGCTGCTGGGCGGCCAGCGGGCGACACCGGCGCGCTTGCTGGCGGCGGGTTTCACATTCCGCTTCACTGATTTGCGTGCGGCTCTGGACGATGTGTCCAGCCGCCTTTGAAATAGGACGTTGCATGACCGATCACGCGTTGCTCCTGGTCAATTTGGGTTCGCCCGCTTCCACACAAGTGGCGGACGTGCGCAGCTACCTCAATCAATTTCTGATGGACCCTTACGTCATTGACTTGCCGTGGCCGGTACGACGTTTGCTGGTCTCGTTGATTCTGATCAAGCGCCCTGAGCAATCGGCTCACGCCTATGCCTCGATCTGGTGGGAGGAGGGCTCGCCGCTGGTGGTGCTCAGTCGCCGCTTGCAGCAGGCGATGACCGCGCGGTGGACCCAGGGGCCGGTCGAGTTGGCCATGCGTTATGGCGAGCCGTCGATTGAGTCGGTGTTGACCCGCATGGCAGCTCAAGGGACTAAAAAAGTCACCCTCGCACCGCTTTATCCACAGTTCGCCGACAGCACCGTGACCACGGTGATTGAAGAAGCCAGGCGTGTGGTGCGCGAGAAGAAACTGGACGTGCAGTTCTCGATTCTTCAGCCGTTTTACGATCAGCCGGAATACCTAGACGCGCTGGTTGCCAGCGCCAAGCCGTACCTTGAACAGGATTACGATCACCTGCTGCTGAGCTTCCATGGATTGCCGGAGCGGCACCTGAAGAAACTCAACCCCGGCCATCGCTTTGAGGGTGGCGGCGATTGCTGTGCCGGCGCACCGCCGGAAGTGCTCGCGACCTGTTATCGCGGTCAGTGTCTGCGCACCGCCGCGGCGTTTGCCGAGCGCATGGGCTTGCCGGACGGTAAATGGTCGGTGTCGTTCCAGTCACGGCTGGGCCGCGCCAAATGGATCGAACCCTACACCGAAGCGCGCCTCGACGCGTTGGCCAAACAGGGCGTGAAGAAGATTCTGGTGATGTGCCCGGCGTTCGTGGCCGACTGTATCGAAACCCTGGAAGAGATCGGTGACCGTGGGCTCGAGCAGTTCCGCGAGGCGGGGGGCGAGGAGTTGGTGCTGGTACCGTGTCTCAACGATCACCCGCACTGGGCGCAGGCGTTGAACACCTTGTGCGAGCGAGCGCCGCTGGCGTTGTAAGCAAGATCAAAAGATCGCAGGCTGCGCCAGCTCCTACAGAAGACGCGTAGGAGCTGCCGAAGGCTGCGATCTTTAAAGCAGCGGCTCCTCCGCCTTCTTGTGCTTCCAGCTGTCATTGCCCGGCAGAATCAGGTTCAGCGCGATCGCTACGACAGCGCACAACGCGATGCCCTTGAGGCCGAAGTCCTGCGCGCCGGTACCGCTGCCGATCAGCATACCGCCAATCCCGAACACCAGCGTGACCGAGACAATCACCAGGTTGCGCGCTTCGCTCAGGTCGATCTTGTGGCGGATCATGGTGTTCATGCCCACTGCGGCAATCGACCCGAACAACAGGCAGAGAATCCCGCCCATGACCGGCACCGGAATGCTTTGCAGCAGCGCACCGAACTTGCCGATAAACGCCAGGCTGATGGCAAAGATCGCCGCCCAGGTCATGATTTTCGGGTTGTAGTTCTTGGTCAGCATCACCGCGCCCGTCACTTCGGCGTAGGTGGTGTTGGGTGGGCCGCCGAGCAGCCCGGCCGCGGTGGTTGCGATACCGTCGCCAAACAGTGTGCGGTGCAGGCCGGGCTTCTTCAGGTAATCACGTCCGGTCACGCTGCCGACCGCAATCACCCCGCCGATGTGCTCGATGGCCGGGGCCAGCGCCACCGGGACAATAAACAGAATCGCCTGCCAATTGAATTCCGGAGCGGTGAAGTGCGGCAACGCCAACCACGGCGCGGCAGCGATCTTTGCGGTGTCGACGACGCCGAAGAAGAACGCCATGCCAAACCCGACCAATACACCGGAGATGATCGGCACCAGACGGAAGATGCCTTTGCCGAACACCGCCACGATCAGCGTCGTCAGCAGCGCGGGCATGGAGATCATCATTGCCGTCTGGTAATGAATCAGCTCGGAACCGTCACCGGCCTTGCCCATCGCCATGTTCGCGGCAATCGGCGCCATCGCCAGGCCGATCGAGATGATCACCGGGCCAATCACCACCGGTGGCAGCAAGCGGTCGATGAAACCGGTGCCCTTGATCTTTACGGCCACGCCGAGAAAGGTATAAACGAAACCGGCCGCCATCACCCCGCCCATGGTCGCCGCGAGGCCGAACTGGCCCTTGGCGAGAATGATCGGGGTGATAAAGGCAAAACTCGACGCCAGGAACACCGGCACTTGCCGCCCGGTGACCACCTGGAACAGCAGGGTACCGAGGCCCGCCGTGAACAGCGCAACGTTCGGGTCGAGGCCGGTAATCAGCGGCATCAACACCAACGCGCCAAACGCCACGAACAGCATCTGCGCGCCAGACAACACCGTGCGCCAGAGCGGGTCGTTGAACTCATCCTGCATGCTCACGCGTCCTTCTGCTTGGTGCCGAAGATCTTGTCGCCGGCATCGCCCAGGCCCGGGATGATGTAACCGTGTTCGTTCAGTCTCTGATCAATGGACGCGGTGTAGATGATCACGTCCGGGTGAGCCTTCTCGACAGCGGCGATGCCTTCAGGGGCGGCCACCAGGACCATCGCGCGGATGTCCTTGCAACCGGCCTTCTTCAGCAGGTCAATGGTGGCGACCATGGAACCGCCGGTGGCGAGCATCGGGTCGATGATCATCGCCAGACGTTCGTCGATTTCCGGAACCAGTTTTTCCAGATACGTGTGCGCTTCGAGGGTTTCCTCGTTGCGGGCCACGCCCACGGCGCTGACTTTGGCGCCCGGGATCAGGCTGAGCACGCCTTCAAGCATGCCGATGCCGGCGCGCAGGATCGGCACCACGGTAATTTTCTTGCCGGCGATCTTCTCGACCGAAACCGTGCCGCACCAGCCTTCGATATCGTAGGTTTCAAGCGGCAGGTCTTTGGTGGCCTCGTAGGTCAGCAGGGCACCGACTTCCTGAGCGAGCTCGCGGAAATTCTTCGTGCTAATGTCGGCGCGGCGCATCAGGCCAAGTTTGTGTCGGATCAGCGGATGGCGGATCTCACGGATGGGCATAGGGAAAGGCTCCGGCGGCGGGCAAAAAAACCGGCCTAGATTAATCTATCCGGGGGTGTTGTCCTATAGACATACAGTACGTTAGTCCAGAAACGCTTGATCTGACCCGGCGGGATGCGTACCTTTGCTCGCTTTTCCGAATCCGCCACCCCCTTGGAGAGCACCATGTCCGCTGATCTCGAGCATATCCGTCAAATCATGCGAGAGGCTGACTGCCTGTACACCGAAGCTGAAGTCGAGGCGGCCATCGCCCGCGTCGGTGCGCAAATCAACGAACAACTGGCTGACAGCAATCCGGTGGTGTTCTGCGTGATGAACGGCGGCCTGATTTTCTCCGGCAAGCTGCTCACCTATCTGAATTTCCCGCTGGAAGCGTCCTACCTGCACGCTACCCGCTATCGCAACGAAACCAGCGGCGGCGACCTGTTCTGGAAAGCCAAGCCGGAAGTCTCGTTCATCGACCGTGATGTGCTGATCATCGACGACATCCTCGACGAAGGTCACACCCTGGGCGCGATCATCGACTTCTGCAAACACGCCGGTGCCCGCGCCGTGCACACCGCCGTACTGATCGACAAGGACCACGACCGCAAGGCTCGTCCGGACCTGAAAGCCGATTTCGTCGGTCTGCCGTGCATCGACCGCTACATCTTCGGTTACGGCATGGACTACAAAGGCTACTGGCGCAACGCCGCCGGGATCTACGCCGTCAAAGGAATGTAAAACATGGCGACGCCGAGCTTTCTTGATCAAGCACTGTTTACCGAGCTGGCCGAGAAGGCTGCGGCCAATCCTCGTGGTCGGCAGCATCACAACTTCCACCAGATGGAAGAACCCTGCCACCGCATTGCGATAGGGTTGCAACCGTCGACCTACATTCCGCCACATCGGCATTTGAGCGGCGACAAGGCTGAAACCCTGCTGGTCCTCCAGGGCCGAATCGGTGTGCTGGTATTCGACGAAGCAGGTCAGGTCACTACCCAGCGGATCCTGCAGGCCGGTGGTGAGGCGGTGGGTGTCGACCTGCCGGCAAAGGTTTACCACAGCCTGGTAGTGCTTGAAGCAGACAGCGTGATATTCGAATGCAAGGCCGGGCCTTATCGTCCGGTAGGCGAGGGCGAACATGCGCATTGGGCACCCCGCGAAGGTGAGCCCGGCGTGGCCGACTATCTCGCCTGGATGCGCGCGCAGTTCGATTGACGGTGTACAGCGGGCATCAGCCCGCTTGATTCAGTTCCTCACGGGTATTCACCCCATCGACCAGACGCAAAATCCCCAGCGGATTGGCATTCTTCAGGGCGTCCGGCAGTAATCCGTCCGGACAGTTCTGATAACACACCGGCCGCAGGAACCGCTCGATCGCCAGGCTGCCGACCGAGGTGCCACGGGCATCCGACGTCGCTGGATAGGGTCCGCCGTGGACCATCGCATCGCACACTTCGACACCGGTCGGATAACCGTTGAGCAACAGGCGCCCGGCTTTCTGCTCAAGGATCGGTATCAGTTGCGCGCACAGCTCAAGGTCTGCCGGCTCGGCGATCAGTGTGGCGGTCAATTGCCCGTGCAAGGCCTGCAGCGCCAACCTGAGTTCTTGCTCGTCGGCCACTTCCAGCACGATGCTGGCCGGGCCGAACACTTCTTCTTGCAACACCTCATCCCCTTCAAGCAACAAGCTGACGTCGGCTTTGAACAGCTGCGGCTGCACCTGATTGCCCGGTGCGTGGCCGCCGCTCAAACGCGTCACCCGTGGATGCTCCAGCAAGCGCTGCACGCCGCCTTCATAGCTACGCCGGGTACCGCTGTTGAGCAGGGTCTGGGGTGGTTTTTCGTTCATTTGCGCGGTGAGTTGTTCGATGAAGGCGCTGAACGCCGCCGAGCGCAGGCCGATGATCAAACCCGGATTGGTGCAGAACTGGCCGCCACCCAGGACGATCGAGGCGCCCAGTTCGCTGGCGATGGTATGGCTGCGAACTTCAAGGGCGACGGGAAGCACTAGCACCGGGTTGATGCTCGACATTTCGGCGAACACCGGGATCGGCTGCGGCCGGGCGGCGGCCATGTCGCACAGGGCCCGGCCACCGTTGAGCGAACCGGTGAACCCTACCGCCTGGATCGCCGGGTGTTTGACCAGCGCCTCGCCAACACCCGCGCCATAAATCATGTTGAACACACCCTCGGGCATACCGCTGCGTTGCGCTGCGCGAATGATCGCTGCCGCCACCCGTTCGGCGGTTGCCATGTGCCCACTGTAGGCCTTGAACACCACCGGGCAACCGGCGGCCAGGGCGGCGGCGGTGTCGCCGCCGGCGGTGGAAAACGCCAGCGGAAAGTTGCTCGCACCGAACACCGCCACCGGGCCCAGACCGATACGCCATTGGCGCAAGTCGGGCCGTGGCAACGGTTGGCGCTCAGGCAAGGCACGGTCGATCCGTGCGCCGAGGCAGTCGCCTTGACGCAACACCCGGGCGAACAGCCGCAACTGGCCGCTGGTTCGCCCCCGTTCGCCTTGAATCCGCGCAGCGGGCAGGGCCGTTTCGCGACAGACGACGGCGATGAAGTCGTCGCCGAGGGCGTCTATTTCTTCGGCGATGGTCTCGAGAAAACCGGCGCGGACGCTGGCCGGCAGGTTGCGGTAGATCGGGTAGGCCCTGGCGGCGAAGTGTGCGGCGTTGTCGATTTCCTCCGCATTGGCCTGGCTGAAGCCATAGGGCAGCGGTTCACCGCTGTGGGCGTCGACGCTGTGCAGGAGCTGATCGCCTGCTGCGCTGCGGCCGAAGCCGATAAAGTTGTGGCCGATAATGGCTGACATAAAAAATGCTCGGCATGGCCGCGCTCGGTGCCGAGCGCGGCAGTGGGGAAGGGCGGTTACAGACCGACGTCCGGCAAGGTCGGGCGGTTGGCGAGCGCAGCCTTGACCAGCGCCTCGACCTCATTGCGTTCGTGGTCAAGCAGACCCAGGCGAGGTGGGCGGGTCAGCGCCGTGCCACGGCCCATCAGTTCTTCACAGAGCTTGATGCACTGCACCAGATCCGGGCGGGCATCGAGGTGCAGCAGTGGCATGAACCATTCGTAGATCGGCATCGCTTCCTTGAAGCGACCGTCGCGGGCCAGACGGAACAGCGTCTCGCCTTCTTTCGGGAAGGCGTTGGACATCCCCGAAACCCAGCCCACCGCGCCGACGGCAATGCTTTCGAGCACCACGTCATCGAGCCCGGCGAACAGCACAAAGCGGTCGCCGACTTCATTGCGCACATCGATGAAGCGCCGGGTATCGCCTGAGGAATCCTTGAAGCAGACGACGTTGTCGCAGTCGGCCAGGGAAATCAGGATGTCCGGGGTGACATCGTTTTTGTAGATCGGTGGATTGTTGTAGACCATCACTGGCAGATCGATGCTGGCGGCGACGCTGCGAAAATGCGCGGCGGTCTCGAAGGGTTTCGAGGAGTAGACCAGCGCCGGCATCAACATGATGCCGTCGGCGCCGACGCGCTGGATTTCCTTGGCGACCTTGCTGGCGTTGGCACTGGTGAATTCGGCGACACCGGAAATCACCGGCACCCGACCTGCCGCGGCGTCCTTGGCGACTTCCACCAGGCTGATCTTTTCTTCGGTGCTCAGCGAGGTGTTCTCGCCAACGGTGCCGCAGATCACCAGCCCCGAAACACCGTCGCGTACCAACCCGCTGATGACCTTGTGCGTGCCTTCGTAGTCGATGGAAAAGTCCGGGTTGAACTGGGTAGTGACCGCTGGGAAAACGCCGCTCCAGTTAACGTGCTTGCTCATGTTGCCTCCGATGATGACTTTTTAGTATTTCGTATACGTTTAAGTTGAGCACTGAAAGTGCCGTGGGGTTCAAAGGGTTTTGCCAGGTACGTTGCTTCAGATAGCCAGTTCGACGGGCCAGGTGTCGGACAGTCGATAACCGCCCGGCCAAGGATCGCTTGGGTCGAGCAGATGCTGGTGGGTGCCGGTGATCCAGGCGCGCCCGGACAGGCAAGGGATAATGGCCGGGCGGCCGGCGATTTCGCTGGTGCTGTCGATCCGGCAATGAAACTCGGAACCGATGATCGAGCGTCCGATGAACACTTCGCCCACCGCCAGTTGGCCTTTGGCGTGCAGCACCGCCATGCGCGCCGAACAACCGGTGCCACAGGGTGAACGATCGATCTTGCCGGGGCGGATCACCACCGCGTTGGCAGCACTGGCCACGCCGTTGGCGCGGTCGAGCGGTGCGGCAATCTGGCAGAACGAGATATGGTCCCAGTCCGGGTTCAGCGGGTGCACGAAGCCCAATTGTTCGTTGGCTGCCTGAGTGATCTTCAGGCCGGTAGCCACCAGGTCCGCGGCTTCATCGGCAGTCAACGAGAACCCCAGACGCTGGGCGTCGACGATCGCGAAGCTGTCGCCGCCATAGGCGGTATCGACGGGCAGCGAACCGAGGCCTTCGACTTCGATCCACGCATCGAGCTTGTCGGCAAACGACACCACGTTCCGCACCTCGACCCGCTCGGCCTTGCCGTTACGGCATTGGGCGGTCACCTCGATCAAGCCGCCGGGAGCTTCGAGCACCAGCCGGGTCAGCGGTTCGGTCATCGGCAAAATGCCGCTGTCGAGCAGCACCGTGGCCACGCACAGCGAGTTGGAGCCGGACATCGGCGGTGTGTCCGCCGGTTCCATGATGATCCACGCCATGTCAGCGAGCGGGTTCTTGGCTGGCACCAAGAGATTGACGTGACGAAAGACCCCGCCGCGTGGCTCGTTAAGGACGAAGTTGCGCAGGGTCTGGTCCTCGGCAATCCAGCGCGCCTGCTCCCACAGGGTCGCACCGGGTGGTGGCGCGACACCGCCGACGATAACGTCACCGACTTCACCTTCGGCATGGCAACTCACCACATGAATGATCTTGCTCGAACGCATGATTGTCTCCTGGGGCCTGACTGTGGGTTACAACACCGATTTCAGGAAGTCGGCGGTTTCCGCGCGTTGCGGTTGGCCGATCACCTGGTCCGGTGAACCGATTTCGTGGATCTTGCCGTCGCGAAAGAACGCCACCCGATCCGACACATCCCGGGCGAAGCGGATTTCGTGGGTCACCAGCACCATGGTCATGCCTTCCTCGGCGAGCAGGCGCATGGTGTCCAGCACTTCGCCCACCAATTGCGGGTCGAGGGCCGAAGTAGCTTCGTCGAACAACATGTAGTCCGGCGACATGGCCAGTGCCCGGGCAATCGCCATGCGCTGTTGCTGACCGCCAGAGAGCTTGCTCGGAAACACCTTGAGCTTGTCGCCGAGGCCCACGTGGGTTAGCTGGCGCACGGCGATTTCTTCCGCCTCCTGACGGCTTTTACCGAGCACCTTGCGCGGGGCGAGCATGACGTTTTCCATCACCGTGAGGTGCGGGAAGGCGTTCCATTGCTGGAAGACGATGCCGATTTTCTGCCGCAACTTGTTCAGGTCAGTGCCGCTGGCATGCACCGGCGTGCCGTCGACGCGGATCTGCCCGCCCTGAATGGCTTCCAGGCCGTTGATGCACATCAGCAAGGTTGATTTGCCCGAGCCCGAACCGCCGATGATCGACAGCACTTCGCCCTTGTTCACGGTCAGGTCGACACCCTTGACCACTTCCAGGTTGCCGAAGGATTTACGAACGTTCTCGATCTCAATCATTTTCCTGCCACCTCTGTTCGAGCCGCGCGCCCAGACGAGCGATCACCAGGCTCATGACGTAGTAGATAAGGCCGGCCAGGGCCAGGACGAACAACGGTTCCTGGAGCCGGGTGACGATGGTTTGCGAGGCGCGCAGCAGTTCGACGATGCCGATCCAGAGCACCAGCGAGGTGTCCTTCATGACGGCCAGCGTCAGGTTGATCCAGCCCGGAAACGCCACCCGCGTGGCCATCGGCAGGACAATGTGCAGCAAGTCCTGGCGGTGACTCAGGCCCAGCGAGCGGGCGGCCCGCCGCGTGCTCAACGGCACCGACAACACGCCACCACGGACGATTTCTGCACAGTAGGCGGTGGAGTAGGCGCCGAGGATCACGCAGGCCACGGTAAACGCGCTCCAGTTCAGGCTGACGATCGACTTGAACGAGTTGAGCAGCACGAACTGAATCAACAGCGGCACGCTGCGAAACACGTCCAGCACCCAGGCCAGCGGCAGACTCACACGCGGCAGCAAGGCCCGAGTCAGGCCACACGCGACACCCAGCAACGTGCCGATCAACATCGCCCAGAACGTCAGCAACAGCGTGGTGCCGGCGCCTTGCAGCAGGTAGAAGAAGTCGCCCGAGGTAAAACTTGAGGTGTACATGCAGACCTCCTAGTACCGGAACAAACGCCAGGCCAGCAGGCGGGCGATCACCACCACCAGCTTGGCCAGGACGAAGTAGAGAACGGCGGCGATGGCGAAGAACTCGAAGGTGCGAAAGGTCTTCACGTTCAGTGCCTGGGTCACGCCGGTCAGGTCACTGGTCAGCCCGACCACCACGCCCAGAGATGTCATCAGCAAGGCCCAGACCATTTGATTGGTCAGCGGGTAAAACACCACGCGCAACAATTGCGGCAGGACCACCAGCCGATAAGCCTTCGGCGCGCTCATGCCCAGCGAGCGGGCGGCGCGCAGTTGGGTTTCCGGCACGGCGTTGAGGCCGCCGCGAAAGGTCTCGGCCAGGTAGCCGGCGTTGTTAAAGGTGATGCCGATCAGCAACGCCAGCCATGAGCCCATGTGAATGCCAAAGGCGCCGAGGCCGAAGTACAGGATGTACACCTGAAACAGGGCCGGCGTGTTGCGGGCGATCGACACCCAGCTGGCGGCCATCGCCCGGAACAGGCGCTTGTCGGACAGTTGGCCGAGGGCCAGGAACATTGCGATCAGCGTGCCGGCGAGCATCGACAGCACCGCGATCTCCAGAGTGATCCGGGCCCCGTCGAGCATGTCCGGCAACGCCTGGAAGGCGGCGCGCCAATGGAAGGTGTAGTCGAACATCAAAGGAGTTCCTTGGTTTTCAACTGATGGAATCCAGCGGGGGCAGCCGTGGCAGTTGGCGCTGTGCCCACTGCCACGAGCGCAGGCTTAGCGGTACACGCCGCTGGCCGTCAGCTGTGGCGCCGTGCCGCCAACCCACTGCGCGAACAACTCCTGATACCGCCCGGAGCGCACCTGATGGTTGACGAACAGGTTGAGGTAGTTGATCAAGCCGAACTCATTGCGTTTGGCACCCAGGGACACGTAATCGATGTCATAAGGCGCGGTGCCGGCGACGCTGAGGTTTTTGTACTTGCCGGATTTGATCAGTGACGAGGCGACCGTCGAGGTCACGGTCGTCGCGTCGATTTGCCCTTGGCTCAGGGCCAGTACCGCGTCAGCCAGCGACTGGTAGGCATGGAAAGCGCCCTTGGCGTCGCCCCATTTTTTCACGTCGTTTTCCAGCGCGATGGCTTCAAACGTGCCGGCCGGGCCGCCCACCGAATGGCCCTTGAGGTCGGCGTAACCCTTGATCCCGGCATCGCTGCGGGTCAACACCACCATCTGAAAGGCGAAGTAAGGAATGGTCATGCCCACGGTCTTGGCCCGCTCCAGGGTGTCGGAGGTGGAGGCGACGATCACGTCAGCGCGGCCGGAAACCAGTGCCGGAATTCGGTCCGGGAACGGGGTCTCAACAATCTCGGCTTTGACCCCAAGGGTTTTTGCCAGGTCGTTGCAGTAGTCGACATCGAAGCCGGCCGGGGTGTTCTTCTCATCGCGAAACCCCATGGGCGGAAAGTCCAGAGTGACCGCGCAACGCAAGCTGCCGGACTCAATGATGTCGTCGAGTTTGTCGGCCTGGGCCTGGGCGATGAACGCGCTACTCAGCAGGGCGGTGATGAAGACGGCGGATGCAGGATTTTTCATAAGGGGCCTCGTTGTCGGATGGTGTCGAGCGTTGGGCAGTTCTTATCAAATGGGTATTTAGAATTTCGTATACGATATTTGATATGCACTGGATGTGCCAAAAATCTGGAGTTCACATCGCGTTCAACGGGTGACGGGCTGCGAGGCCCGAAACAGAGGGCAACAGCCAACGGTGCAAAAACCGGCCAAGGAAATGCGCGGCGAGACGAACGCTTCGAAGGCGGGCGCCGTGTCACAAAAGGGAGCAGGGTTTGGCGGGGTGCTCAGTAACGGGTAACAGTCAGCGATGATTATCGCGGTACTGCGAAGGAGAAACGCCGGTGAGTGCCTTGAACTGACGGCTGAAGGCGCTGTGGTCGGTGTAACCGCAGCGCAAGGCGATCTCGGTGATCGGCAGCTCGCCCGACAGCAGCTGCGTGGCAGCGCCCAGACGTGCCTTGTGAATCATCTGCCGTGGGGTCAGCTGGAAGATCCGTTTGCACAAGCGCTCCAGTTGCGCCACGGAGAAACCGCTGAGCGCAGTCAGCTCACTCAGCGCGATGTGTTGCGCATAGTGTTCGCGGATATGCCCGTCGACCGCTGCGAGTTTTTCATAGGCCGGATGACTGGACTGGGGCGCGAGCAGGTCGTAGGAAATCCCCGCCATGCCGATAATGGCACCCTGTGCATCGCGCAGCGCCAGTTTGTGAGTCAGGCACCAGCCAGGTTCGCGACCCGGGTAAAGGTGCAATTCAAGCTGATCGTTCAACGGGCTGCCGTCACTCAGCACCCGCAGGTCCTGCTCGGTGTAATGCGGGCCGAAGTGCGAGGGAAACACCTGCTCAGCCGTTTTGCCGAGGAGTGTGTTGGGGGCTTTGGCGCCACAGCGTTGGGCCAGGGTCTGATTGATCAGCACGTAGCGGGCAGCGGTGTCCTTGATGAAGAACACCACACCGGGCATGGCGTCGAGCAGCGCAGAGATCAGTTGCAAACTGCCCAGCAGCTCGGGCAGGTCGCGGGGGCAGGGCAGTGGCAAAGGGAACGTCATCAGGTGGCGATCCGCTGGGAAGAGGGCCTTACTCTACGGTGACGGACGCGGGATTGGGAAGCTCGGCAAGCTGCAACAGCGTGTCGATGCGCGTTGGCGAGAAGGGCGGACGTGGCGCCGGTTGTGGCCAGTCGAACAGATAGCGAGTCGCCGCACCGCAGACCCGTCCCTGGCAGGCGCCCATGCCGCAACGGGTGTGCAGTTTGGCCTGGTTCCAGCCGGTGCAGGCCTTGAGCGCTGACAGCGCCACGTCTTCGCAACGGCAGATCAGCGTGTCGGGCGTGGCCAGATGCTTCAGTTCATCGCGCAAGGCAAAGCTGCGCCGTAACTGATCGGCGAAACCTTGCCAGCGTTGCCGCTGCGGCCAGAGTGCGCGGGCTTGCTGTATTTCACCGATGGCCATCAACCCGGCGATGGCTCCCTCGACCAATGCCCGTTCACTGCCGCCGAAACCTGTGCATTCGCCCGCGGCATAGTGTCCGTTCAGGCTACTGAGTTGGTACGCGTCGACGGCGATCGCGTCGTCCTTCAATTCACAACCGAGCGCTTGGGCCAGTTGGGTATTGGGGATCAGGCCGAAGCCGCAGGCCAGTCGCTCGCAGGGGATGTCGACGATCCGGCCCTGGCGCTTCAGGCGTACGCCTTGCAGGTGGCCGTCACCATAGGCTTCGATGACATGGCTGTCGCTGCGGTAATGCCGGTCAAACAACTGCAAGGCTTGTAGCCACTTGGCCGGCCATCGTG
Source organism: Pseudomonas sp. GW822-FHT02D10 (assembly GCF_058802345.1). Lineage (NCBI taxonomy): Bacteria > Pseudomonadati > Pseudomonadota > Gammaproteobacteria > Pseudomonadales > Pseudomonadaceae > Pseudomonas > Pseudomonas sp. GW822-FHT02D10. The sequence continues at coordinate 436,090 of NZ_JBXAOB010000003.1, read as the reverse complement.
GCAGTTGCAGGGCAAATCCGGCGACGGCACTCAGCGACGCTTGTTCGGCGATGTGCAGTAGCTGGGCACCGGCCTTTTTCGCGGTGGCGGCGCTGGCCAGCAGCAGCGGACCACTGCCGGCGATCACCAGCCGCTCACCGGCCACCGGCATGCCGCCCTTGATCAGCGCTTGTAGCCCGCCCGCGCCGGTGACACCGGGCAAGGTCCAGCCGGGAAACGGCAGCAGCAATTCGCGGGCACCGGTGCACAGAATCAGTTGCTGGTATTCGATGATCCAACCGTGCTCAGGGTCTTCCAACAAGAGCTGTCTGGCACCGGCCAAGGCGACCACACGCGTTGAGTTGAACACCTGTACGTTACTTGCCGCCGCCAGTTTCTGACGATGAGTTTGAGCATTGGCCGGCAAGTGCGCATTGACGCCATCACGCCAGATTTGCCCGCCGGGTGCCGGGTTGTCATCGATGACGGCGATGCGTGCCGTGCTCGGTGCGGCCGCCAATGCTGCCGCCATGCCCGCAGGCCCCGCGCCGATAATCAGCAGATCGACTTTCATGGCCGGGTCTCCACGCACATGCCCGCGCGACACGCCGTCTGGCAGGCGAGACGGCGCTGACCGTCGATGTTCACCCGGCACTCCTGACAAACGCCCATCCCGCAAAAAGGTGCCCGGCGCTGACCGCTGACCGAGGTTCGACTGCAGCCGTCGCCTGCCAGATAGAGCAGCGCCGCAACCGTTGTACCGGCGTCGACCGCTACCGTGCGGCCGTCGAGACTCAATTCAATCATGCGCGTAACCCTTGTGCGGTGGTCAGGAAACGCCCCGGCAGATAAGGCGTCGGGTCGATGGCCGGAGTGGTTTTGCACAGCTGTGCGGCCAGCAGCTGCGCGCTGCCGGGAGCCGTGGTCACGCCCAGCCCTTCATGCCCGGCCGCCAGCCACAAACCCGCTTGCTGTGGATGCTCACCGAGCAGCGGCAAGCCATCGGGCGTGGCCGCGCGCAGGCCGGTCCAGCTGCGGATGGCGTTCATCCCGGCCAGCGCCGGCAAATAGTCGATTGCCCGGTGCAGCATGCGCGCCAGTACCGTGGCCTCGACGCTTAGGTCGGTGGTGTCGAACTGACGCGATGAGCCGAGAAAGATTTGCCCGGTCGGGCGTGGCTGGGCGTTGAAGGCAACCGAGGTGCCTTCGCTGGCGTGAGCACTGGTGACATACCCCAGCTCGACCAACTGATGATGGATCTTGCCGGGGTAACGGTCGGTGATCAGCAGATGACCCTTCTTCGGCCGAATCGGCAGGTCGGGGCACAGCTCGGTGACGTGAATGCCGTTGGCCAGCACCACCGCTTCGGCACGCAGCCGCTCGCCGGTGTTCAAGCGCAGTTGATTACCGTCGACCTGCGTGACCTCGACCGTGCGCCGAGTAATCCGCCCAGCGCTTTGGCTGAGCAGCCAGTGAGCGGCATTCGGCGCGTAGAGAATGCCGTCGCCGCTGACCTTCAGCGCGCCTCTCAGGCCGGGACGGAGCATCGGCTCGGCCGCGTACAGTGCACGCGGGTCGAGCATTTCGCAGGCAATGCCCTGGGCCTTGAGCGTCTGACGTTTGTGCTCGGCGCCGGCCATTTCCTCGTCATTGGCGGCCAGCCACAGCGTGCCGCAATTGCGGTAGGCGCAGCCGGGATCCAGGCGCGGTGCCCATTGTCGCCAGAGCTCGATGGAGTATTGGCTCAGCGCCAGTTCGGCCGGGTTGTCATCCATCACGACCAGGTGACCCATACCGACCGCCGTGGCGCCACCGCGCTGGCTGTCGAGCACCAGCACGTCGAGCCCGCGTTGCGCCAGCTCATAGGCACAGGCACTGCCGACAATGCCGGCACCGATGACAATGACATCGGCATTCATGAACCGATGCCCCAGACGAACGGGTCGTGTTCCTCCAGCAGCAATTGGTTCTCGCCACTCATGTGGGCGCGACCGCGAATGGTCGGAATGATGCGCTGCTCGTCGAGCCGCTCGTAACTGGCTTCGAACTGGCTACCGATCACACTGGCCTGGCGCCAGACTTCACCGGGTTGCAATTTACCGTCGGCTGCCAGGCACGCCAGCTTGGCGCTGGTGCCAGTGCCGCAAGGCGAGCGGTCGTAGGCTTTGCCGGGGCAGAGGACAAAGTTGCGACTGTCGGCCACCGGGTCGTCGGCAAACAGTTCGATGTGATCGATTTCGCCGCCGTCCTCGCCACGAATGCCCTGGTTCTCCAGCGCTTCGCGGACCGCCCAGGTGTAAGCGGTCAGGGCCTCGAGGTTGTCGCTGGCGATGCGTTGGCCGTGTTCGGCGATCAGGAAAAACCAGTTGCCGCCCCAGGCAATGTCACCACTGACTGTGCCGTAATCCGGTAACGTCAGCTGCACGGCCTTGCGGTAGCGATAAGCCGGGACATTGCGCACGCTGACCGAGCGATCCTCGTGCAAGGTCGCCTCGACCGTGCCGACCGGGGTTTCAATCCGGTGTACGCCGGGCTCGATGCGTTTGAGATAAGCCAGCGAGGCCACCAGGCCAATGGTGCCGTGACCGCACATGCCGAGGTAGCCGCTGTTGTTGAAGAAAATCACCCCGGCACAGGCACCGGGATCCTGCGGCTCGCAGAGCAGGGCGCCAACCAGCACATCGCTGCCGCGTGGCTCAAGCACCGTGGCGGCGCGCCAATGATCGTGCTCCTCGGCGAGGCGGCGCTTGCGTTCGGCCATGGAGCCTGCGCCCAGTTCCGGAAAACCGGCGATGACCAGACGTGTCGGTTCACCGCCAGTGTGAGAGTCGAGGACGTGGATACGTTTCATGAAGGGCGCCACCTTGCACAGGAAATGTCTGTGCAAGACTGGCGTTTGAGGCGCGGGATGGCTTGAGGGATTTAACCGTTACCGATGACGAAATCGGCACACTCGATCAGATCCGCGCGGGGGCGTTCGGCAGGTGTTCATAGAGCGTGCGGCACACGCCAATGATGTGCTGCTCGATCAGTTCGGCGGCTTTGTCGGCATCGCCGGCCCGGCAGGCGGCGAGAATGTCGCGGTGCTCGTGGTCCGCACGATCCTTGCCTTCGGAAAAGCTCATCTGCATGCGCAGGTAGCGTTCGACCTTGTCGTGAATCGAGCGGATCAGGTTGAGCAGGAACGGTCGCTGCGCCGGCTCGTAGAGGCAAGCATGCAGGGCCCAGTTCAATTCGGCCCAGCGGCCGATGTTGTTTTCGTCGATGAACTCGGCACAGATACTTTCGGCGCGGGCGAACGTGGCTTCGGTCATGTTCGGCACCGCCAGGCGAATCGCCTGGACTTCGAGCAGCACCCGGACTTCAAAGATCTGCGCCAGCTCGGGCTCGGAAATCTTGGTCACCACCGCGCCCTTGTTGCGCTGAAATTGCACCAGGCCTTCCGCCTCAAGGCGTTTGAGCGCTTCGCGCACGGGGATCTTGCTGACGTTGAACAGGCGGGCGATGTCGTCCTGACGGATCGGTTCGTCTTCGGCAAAATGACCGCCGATGATGGCCTCGCGCAGGTGCTTGGCGATGACTTCCGAAGCCGAGGGCGCAATCCCCAGATTGGGGGCATTGAAGCTGGGTAGAGGCACGTGAATGAGTCCCGGCAGGCGTGATGGCGAATATTGTATACGAGCGCGTCAGGGCGCCAAGCGCTTTTCCGAATGAGCGCTGGTCGTTGAGGCTTGGGTCGGCGCAGGGGTAAACTGCCCGCCCCGTGTAATGTCTGCGAGCTGGAGTCGGCAATGCGTAAAGATAAGAAACAAGTGATTGGTGACGAGATCGGCGATGCGCAGATCAAATTGTTCCTCGATTTCGAACCAATCGATGCCACTTCACCGTCCCTGCACAAACTGATCAAGGCCTACCGCGGTCTGCGTATCGACGATTTCGAGCGTTTCCTGGGGTTCTTCGTCGAGGCCGGTTACGATCTGGACGGCAAGGATGAGCACGGCAAGGACTTCATCGCCCTGATCCAGGATCAGCGCAACGCTGCTGAGTACATCGAGCTGATCAACAAGGCTCGCGGTTAAGATCAAAAGATCGCAGCCTGCGGCAGCTCCTACGGGGGTTCATATTCCCATGTAGGAGCTGCCGAAGGCTGCGATCTTTTAAAACCATAAAAAACGCCCCGCGAACGGGGCGTTTTTTATGCGCGACAATCAAGCGTAGCTTGGGGTCTCGCTGCTTTCTTCAACCAGTTCCAGCGCGACGTTGTTCTGCGCGTTGATCTTGCGATACAGCGCAGCGTCGGTTTCCAGGACCTTTTCCCGAGCCGGGAAGATTTCCGCCAGCTTGGACGCCCATTCACCCTTGGCTTTGTTCGGGAAGCAGCGTTCGATCAGCTCAAGCATGATCGACACCGTGACCGAAGCGCCAGGCGATGCACCGAGCAGCGCGGCAAGGGACCCGTCCTTGGCTGCAACCAGTTCGGTACCGAACTGCAGGATGCCGCCTTTTTTCGGGTCTTTCTTGATGATCTGCACGCGCTGGCCAGCGACTTCCAGACGCCAGTCTTCGGCCTTGGCTTGAGGGTAGAAGCGGCGCAGCGATTCCAGACGTTGTTCCATCGATTGCATCACTTCGCTGACCAGGTACTTGGTCAGGTCCATGTTGTTTTTCGCCACGGCCAGCATCGGGCCGATGTTGCCGGCGCGAACCGACATCGGCAGGTCCATGAACGAGCCGTGCTTGAGGAACTTGGTGGTGAAACCGGCGTAAGGTCCGAACAACAGGGACTTCTGGCCATCGACGACACGGGTGTCCAGGTGCGGCACGGACATCGGTGGCGAACCTACCGCTGCCTGGCTGTAGACCTTGGCCTGGTGGTGTTTGACCACTTCCGGGTTGTCGCAACGCAGCCATTGGCCGCTGATCGGGAAGCCGCCGAAGCCTTTGCTTTCTTCGACGCCCGAAGTCTGCAACAACGGCAATGCTGCGCCGCCAGCGCCGAGGAAGACGAATTTGGCGTCGACGTCACGGCTGTTGCCGGTGTTGACGTCCTTGATACTGACGGTCCAGCCGTTGCCGTTACGCTTGAGACCGGTCACGCGCTTGCAGTACTTGACCTGGGCATCGGGTGCGCTGGTCAGGTGCTTGAGCAGTTGATTGGTCAGGGCGCCGAAGTTGACGTCGGTGCCGTTCATCACGCGGGTCGCGGCGACGACTTCGTCGGCCGGACGACCAGGCATCATCAATGGCATCCATTCGGCCATTTTTGCCTTGTCTTCGGTGTACTCCATCTCGGTGAAGGCGTGGTGCTTGCTCAGCACCTTGAAACGTTCCTTGAGGAACGAAACGCCTGCCTCACCTTGCACGAAGCTCAGGTGCGGAACCGGGCTGATGAAGGATTTCGACGAGCCGAAGGTGCCTTTTCGGGTCAGGTAGGACCAGAACTGCTTCGACACCTCGAACTGGGTGTTGATGTGCACGGCTTTCTTGATGTCGACGCTGCCGTCAGCGGCCTGTGGCGTGTAGTTCAGCTCACACAGCCCGGCGTGACCGGTACCGGCGTTGTTCCACGGGTTGGAACTCTCCGCGGCACCGGAATCCATCAGCTCGACGACTTCCAGCTTGATCGCGGGGTCGAGCTCTTTGAGCAATACAGCCAGGGTGGCACTCATGATGCCGGCCCCAACCAGTACTACGTCGACTGCTTCGTTATGCGCCATTTAACGCGTCTCCAAAATCTGCAGCACCAAATTGTCGGCATAGCTGCCAGGAGTGACGGGGCATGCTCTGTAGAGCCCCGGGTCACCCACGGCCAGGATCGCCATGTCCGAATCTTCGCAATTTTTTGCAACTTCGACAGACGCTACCTACCGGGCTCAGGGTTCCTATGAACTCACTTCAGCGCGCGGGAGGCAATTCGACTTATGGTCGATACGTCCGTTTGTGCAACCAAATCCGTAGTGGACAGGCTTCAGGCTCCAGTTCTTGAGGAGTACTCGGTCCTGTGTCGTTGGGCTGTTGTAGACGCTAATGGTGCATGTTCAGACGCAAAACTATTCATTTGCTCGCCACACTCTTGTGAAGTTGTGAAAACCCGTTTTTTTCACGCTCTTTTGAAGACGTGAACCTCAAAAAAGGGCTGTCCCAGCCTGGCACTGTGCCCGGATGGATTGCCGCCATGGGATACAGGGCAGGCAAAACGGGCAAACAGCTCAGTGACCGAGCGTAACGACAGCTCTGGCAGATTCGCGAAAAGTGGTGGTTTGCAGGATAAACAGCAAGCTCGCCAGCTTCACTCGATCTGTGTGGGCGGCTCTCTGTGGGCGGTGCGGGGGAGCTGATACTCGCGTATCAGCGATGCTGCGAGGCCCGATCAGGAGACGTCCTTATAATCGGGGGGAGATTGTAGCGAAGAAACGCAGGGAAATGGTCGTGTTTAATGACTTTTATTAGCCGTTCGGTCAGATGGACTGAACCGTCTGCAACCGTGCGTGAGGAGTGCGCGGGCTCAGGCAGGCGCTGGCCGGTAGCGGCGGGTGTAACCCGTTGAGGCGTTTTTCTTCGATATCCACCCGCAAGTTAGCAGTGCGGCATGACACTGAGGTTACCGAGCGCCCGCAAGCGCAGACTTTGCAGAAGTCTTCAGCAAGTGTTCCGGGTTGCTGGTTTGAAGCGCGTGCCCACCGCTATACTGCTGATCAGTTCGTTTTTGTATCTGGAGAGTCGCGCATGTTGCAACGCCTGTTGTTCGGTTTGATCACTGTGACCAGTTTGACCCTGGTTGGCTGCGCCAACAGCCCGCAACAACTAGCCCCGGAGCCTAAGCTCACGACGCAGCTGGCGCCGGTCGGGCATGGTCAGCCGGTGGTGGTGAGGGTGGTCGATGGCCGTCCGTCGCCAACGTTGGGCACCCGTGGTGGCCTGTACCCTGAAACCAGCGCAATCACGGTGCAAGGTGCGCAAATTCTGCCGAAGTTGCAGGCTCAGGCCGAGGCGGCTGTGCGTCTGTTGGGGTTCACCCCGACGCCCAACGCTTACAACGCGCCGCAGTTGACGGTGACGCTGGCAGAACTGAGCTATCAGTCGCCCAAAGAGGGCATGTATGTGACTGAGGCGACTATTGGCGCGGCTTTCCGCTCTGATGTGCAGAACGCCAACCATCGTTACAGTGGTCGTTATGCGGCGTCGCTGAATCAGCGTTTTGGTATGGCGCCGAATCAGGAAACCAACACCAAGCTGGTGAGCGATGTGTTGAGCGATGCGTTGACCCGGTTGTTCAAGGATCCGACGGTGGGTCAGATGCTCGGCGAATAACGGTTCGCTGTATTCAATAAACCCGGTGTCAGTGATGGCGCCGGGTTTTTTGTGTCTGCTGGTTTTTTTGGGGCTTTCTGTGGGAGCGGGCTTGCTCGCGAAGGCGGCCTGACAGCCGGCCAATCTCCCGCAGACGTACACCAATCAAAACTGTGGGAGCGAGCTTGCTCGCGATAGCGGCCTGATAGCCGACTAATCTCTTGCAGGTGTACATATCCGTTGCTGCGGTAACGGCCACTTAGGGTTCCGCCCTTACGGCGTGTCACTTTTGCAGACGCCCAAAAGTAACCAAAACGCTTCGCCCCAAGCGTCCGGCCCCTCGCTTAGGCTCGGCGTTCCCTCGCTCCGGCGTCCATCAGGGGGCATCGCCTCCGGTCGGCTTCGCTTCGACCTCCTCTCGATGTGTCCGGCTGCGCCGTACGGCGCTGCGCGCCAACCCCCTGCTGAACACCTCCACTCAGCCTCCCGAAGGGGCGGGTGGATCAAGAGCAACAGCACGGCGGCCTGACAGCCGGCCTGAGTGGTTGGGGCATGGCTAGGTGATATCTGTAGGAGCTGCCGCAGGCTGCGATCTTTTGACTTTGGCTTTTTGACGGGGTACCGCGGCTTCTAGGCCGCTTCTACATAAAAATCCAGCATGCTCACGCCGGTCAGCAGGTCGGTTTCCGGCAGGTCGGCGTGTTGGTGGCCGCTCAGGGCGCAGTAGACGAGCCAGTGGCGGTCCTGGACGTTGAAGGCGAGGCTGCCGACGAGGTTTTGTTGTTCGTCGCTGGGGGTGATCAGGTAGAGGCAATCCTGGTTTTCTGCGTGCAACATGACAGGCTCCGTGTCGGTTTCTAGGGGCGACAGACTGGCTCGTTAAGGTGACGTTCAGGTGACAGCGCACATTAATCAGTAAATTACCGGTCACTGGATTGCAGAGCACAGGGCGTAAAAAACGTCTGTCCGATGACAGCGGTTTTCAGGTCACAGGTGCTTTTTTTATGTGAGGGTCATGATGTCGCTGTACATGAGCTGGTCTGCTGTCAGTGCCCATCCCGGGAGTCTGATGAATTTATTCGCGTTGTTGATCGCCTTGCCCGGTGCCTGGCTGTTGCACGCGACCCGTCGCCGCGAACAGCGGGCGCTGGAGAATCTGGCGGCGCAAAGCGCGGTACGGGCGATCGATGAACCGATGCTGTTTCTGGACTCCGCGACCTTGCGCATGAACCGGTTTTTCTACCGATTCGGCTTTGTCTGCCTGGCCTTGGCGCTACTGCTGTCGTGGATCAGCAGGCATTTTTGAGGTTTGCATCACCCATGAAAACGGCGCCCTGAGGCGCCGTTTTTGTATTCAGTCCAACCTTACAGCGGCAAACCCGCTTTGACCCGGTACTGATTGCGTACCGGTGTTGCGTATTGCAGCACCAGGAACGGCCGATGTTCCTCGGGGCAGGCGTCGAGACGGCTTTGCCATTCTTGCCGGGCCTTGGCCAGCTCCTCGGCCGAGAACAACTGCGCAGCGCTTGGCACTTGCAGGTGCAGGTCAGCGTTGCTCCATTGGGCGTACGCCAGGTAGTGCACCGGGAACAACCGGTAACCGCCGAGGATCTGCCGGTCCATCTCGATTGCCAATTGCTTGGTGTCTTCGAACAGCTCGTTGATCGGTGCGGCGAAGTTCACGTGGACCCGGCCTTTGTAGCCGGTGATGCCTTTGGCGATGCTCGCATCATCCTCACCGGGCACCTTGGTGTAGCTGCCGGTGGTGGCGCGGATGTACAGCTCGCGGGCCTTGGCCTGATCGCACGGGTCGTACTCGTAGCTGATCGACACCGGGGTCAGGTTCAGCGACTGGATGACCTTGCCAAACGGCTCGTCCTTGCGGCTCATGTGGAACATCTTGAGGATCGCCGACTCGGTACGGTCGTCACCGTCCTTGGCGCGGCCTTCGGCCTGGGCGATCCAGATCGACTGACAGTCGCTGCGGATCGAGTGATTGATGTAGGCCGACAGCAACTGATACGCCGCCATCTTTTCGCGACGACCGCTGATGGAGCGGTGCACGATAAAGCTTTTGTTCAGGCGCATCAGATCGCTGACAAAGGGCTTTTGCAGCAGGTTGTCACCAATCGCGATGCGCGGCGTCGGCAGGCCTGCGTGATAGATCGCGTAGTTGACGAAGGCCGGGTCCATCACGATGTCGCGGTGGTTGGCCAGAAACAGATAAGCGCTGCCGGTCTTGAATTGTTCGACGCCGGTATAGGTCACGCCGTCGGTGGCCCGCTCGATGGTGTGGTCCACATAAAACTCGACCTTGTCCTGCAAGGTCGCCACCGAACTGATGCCGGCAAACTCACGGCGCAGCCGATAAGCTATAAGTGGTTTGAGCATCCAGCCGAAAGCACCGGCAAAACGCGGGAAGCGGAAGTGGGTGAGGATATCTAGAAACGCCTGGTCGCCCAGCAATCGTGCCAGCACTGCTGGGACTTCGCTGTCGTCGTAAGGTCGGATGGCATCGAATTCGCCCATCATGCTCTCTTGTTAGAAACGGCTAGGGTAAGTAATGGATTAGATCGATTACGGCAGGAGTACAGTCTGAAAAAACGCTCATACAAAAATGGCCCTGCAAATAGACCGGCGATTATACGCACAAGTCACTTGGGAGACCGCGATGCTGGAAACCGAGCGCTACGAATGTCCTTATTGTGGTGAAGAGGCAGAGGCCGTTCTGGATTTGTCGGGAGGGGATCAGACGTATATCGAGGATTGCCCCGTGTGTTGTCGGCCGATCAAATTTACGCTGCAAACTGATGGTCATGAATGGATGCTCGAAGTTCACAGCGAAAACGAGTGAAGGGTGGCTTCTATGCAGCGCATTTACGATCCGGAAAACCTGATGGAAGGCGAGTTGCTGCAAGGCATGCTGGCCAGCGAAGGGGTCGAGGCGCATCTGGTGGGGCGTGATCTGCTGGGTGGCGCGGGTGAATTGCCGGTGTTCGGGCTGCTTGGGTTGGCGGTGGATAACGATCAGGCGCAATACGCGCGCGAGTTGATCGCTGCGTACAATGCCGCGCTGCCGATGCCCGGTGACGAGCCGGATAGCTTTCCCGACGTCCTGGTCTGTTAGGCTGGCGTCCGTTTTCGTTCAGAGTCGTGTTGCCCCATGTGTGGACGTTTTGCCCTGTTTCGTTGGAACCCCGCGTTCGCGGCCTTGCCCGGCTTCCCGGCCGATCAGCAGGCACAGTGGAATATTTCGCCCAATGATTCGGTGCTGATCCTGCGCGCCGAAGCGGGCCAGCGCACGCTTGCCCGCGCACGTTGGGGGCTGACGCCGCCGTGGCTGACCGACTTGTCGAAGACCCCGGCCCATGCCCGGGCAGAGACCGTCGCCGAGCAGCCGATGTTTCGCGAGGCCTTCCGTCAACGCCGCTGCCTGTTACCGGCCAACGGGTTCTACGAATGGCGCGGCACCACCCGCAAGCGCCCGTACTGGCTAACGCCGGGAGAAGGTTCGGCATTGTTTTTTGCGGCGATCTGGGAAGCGTATCCGGTGCAGGAACAGGTGTGGTTGAGCACTGCGGTGGTGACTCAGGCAGCCTCGAATCAGCGTCGTCCGTTGATTCTCGATGCAGCAGGTCAGGAAGCCTGGCTCAACCCCGACACCCCGTTGCACACCTTGCAGGCGCTGCTCGCCAGCGAACCTGCCGTATTGCGTGAGCGGGTGCTGGCGAACCTGGTGAACGATCCGAAGCTCAATGCGCCGGAATGCCTGACGCCGGGCTAGCCAGCCTGATCGTTTCCACTCCCGCGTGGGAATGCATCCCGTGACGCTTGTATGTTTGGACTTGAAGGGGGGATGTATCGGGAAATGCCGTGCTACACGTCTGTTGTATCTGGCGCCGATACATTGCACCGCCTAGGATACGCGCCATGTTTCCAGGGAGCGTATTCATGAATAAAACATTGGTTTTGTGTGCGCTGAGCGCAAGTCTGCTGCTCAGTGGTTGTCAGTCGGTCAACACCACCAACGGTGGCGCGGTGGGTGTGGAGCGCTCGCAGTGGATGTTCAGCATGCTGTCGACCGATGAGGTCAATCAGATGTATGCCCAGTCCTACCAAAAGACCGTGGGTGAGGCGAGTAACAAGGGTGTGCTGGACAAATCCAGTAAAGAGGCCAGGCGGGTTCAGGCGATTGCCGATCGGCTGATCGCCCAGGCGCCGACTTTTCGCCCGGACGCGGCGCAATGGAAGTGGGAGGTCAACCTGATCAAGAGTGACGAACTCAACGCCAACTGTGGTCCTGGCGGCAAGATCATTTTCTACACCGGGATCATTGACACGCTGAAGCTCACCGACGATGAAATCGCCGCGATCATGGGCCATGAAATTGCCCACGCCTTGCGTGAGCATGGTCGTGAAGCGATGTCCAAGGCCTATGGCATCGAAATGGCCAAGCAGGGCGCGGGTGCCTTGCTCGGGTTGGGCCAGGACACCCTGGCACTGGCCGATACGGTGGCCAACTATGGCATGACGTTGCCCAACAGCCGTGCCAACGAAAACGAAGCCGATCTGATCGGTCTGGAGCTGGCCGCCCGCGCCGGTTACGACCCGAACGCGGCGATCACTCTGTGGGACAAAATGAGCAAGGTTTCCGAAGGCTCGCCGCCTGAGTTCATGAGCACTCACCCAGCCTCCAGCAGCCGGATCGAGTCGCTTCAGGCAGCGATTCCGAAAGTCATGCCGCTTTACCTGAAGGCCAAAAAGTCCTGATGGTTTTATATCGTCAGTAATGGCCTCATCGCGAGCAATCGAGCGTCGACCGGCTGCTCCCACATTTGATCTTTGGTGTACACGGGACCAGTGTGGGAGCGAGCTTGCTCGCGATGAACGATAACGCGGTCTACCGACCTACCACGTCAGATCCACCCGCTGCTTTGCATCGCCTTGTACACCGCAACGATGGCAAGAATGAAGAACGCCGACGCGGCCAGGCGACGGATCAGGGTCAGGGGCAGTTTGTCCGCCGCAAAATTACCCGCCAGCACTACCGGCACGTTGGCAATCAGCATGCCGAGCGTGGTGCCGATGATTACCAGCCACAGCTCAGGGTACTGAGCGGCAAGCATCACGGTGGCGATCTGGGTCTTGTCACCGATTTCCGCGAGGAAGAACGCAATCAGCGTGGTCAGGAACGGCCCGAACTTGCGTGCGGTGCTGGCTTCGTCGTCATCCATCTTGTCTGGCACCAGGGTCCACAGCGCCGTCGCGGTAAAGCTCGCGGCGAGGATCCAGTGCAGCGTCGCATCCGAGAAGAAACTCCCGAACCAGGCACCAACGGCACCCGCTGCCGCGTGGTTGGCCAGGGTTGCCGCGACGATACCGGCGATGATCGGCCAGGGTTTGCGAAAGCGTGCGGCGAGAATGAGCGCGAGCAATTGCGTCTTGTCGCCGATTTCGGCCAAGGCAACGACTGCGGTAGGAACGAGTAGAGAATCCAGCATCAGGGTTTTCCTAAGGGGCGGGTCGACACGGCTATGACACGTACAACCTCCCCGCCCCGGGTAAGGTGTGCGTGTCATAGGTCTTGTCAAACCCTGCGATCCTCTGTGCGGACGCTTGGGTCGCATACGCCATGGTCTGTTGACCAAGTATGTTGACGTATGCCGGACGAGCATGGCGCTCGTGGGAGACTACTCCCCTAGGACGGAGCGGATTCTGCCTAGGCAGAATCCATTCGGCAAGTGCTAATTTCTAGCCGCGCTTGGCTCGATAAATTCGAAAACCCTGACCTTCGGCCTTGATCGCGCACACACCGAGATGCTCCTCGATCAGTGGTTGATACTTCAGGAAGCTGTTGGCTACCAGGCGCAGTTCGCCGCCGTTTTTCAGGTGTTTGGCTGCTTTTCGCAGCAAGTTCTCGGTGGCGTGATAATCGGTGTGTACCCCGACATGGAATGGCGGATTGCTCAGGATCGCGCTCAAACCCATTGGTGCGGCGTCGATGCCATCGCCGGTCAGCACTTCGGCCTCCAGACCGTTGGCGGCCAATGTCAGGCGACTGCTGGCCGCGGCGAACGCATCAACGTCGAGCAGGGTGACGGTGTTGTGTGGATAACGCCGTTTCACCGCCGCGCCCAAAACGCCGGCACCGCAACCGAAGTCCAGCAAGTGACCGCTCGGCAGTTTGTCCAGGTGTTCGAGCAGCAGGGCGCTGCCGCGATCCAGTCGACCGTGACTGAACACGCCCGGCAGGCTGATGACTTTCAGCGGGCCTTCAGCCAGCGGCAGTTCGTATTCCTGCGCCAGGCTCTCGAGGGATTTAGCCTCGGGCGCATTGGCCACGGTTACCTGCCAGAGCTGGCAATGGCGTGCGCTGTCGAGCTTGCGCGGTTTGCCGAAGGGGCTCAGCTGTTTGGCCGCACCTTCGATGCCGCTGCGCTTTTCACCCACCAGGTACAGTTCACGCCCGGCCAGGCGCGAGGCGAGGGCGTTGAGGATGTAGTCGGTCAACTCCTTGGATTTGGGCAGAAACACCACGGCGGTTTCAAATTCACGGCTCGGCGCATGCACGCCAAAGTGGCTGCGCTCGGCAAAGCGTGCGTCTAGCGCCGCTTGGTCACCTGCATGCCAGCACCAGCCGTGGGCGTTGGGCAATTTGCCCAGCAGGTCATCGGCGGGCAAACCGGCCAGCAACAACTCGCCTTGAAACAACTCAGCCTGACGAAGCAGTACTTCACTGCGCGGATCCATACTCTGCTCCTTGAAAAAAAGTGCGGCAGTTTATCAACTGACGACCCGCAGCGCTGTAGCGCTGAAAAAGCCTTGGGCGTTTTCGGTCAGTTGACCGACGATCCGTTGCCGCGCCTCGCGGCTGCCCCAGGCGTTGTGCGGGGTGACGATCAAGCGCGGGATGTCGGCGGCCAACAATGGATTGCCAGCGGTGGGGGGCTCGACACTCAGCACGTCGGTCGCCGCGCCGCCCAGATGACCGTTGCGCAACGCATCGGCCAAGGCCTGTTCATCAATCAAGCCACCGCGTGCGGTGTTGACCACAAACGCACCGGGTTTGAGCAGCGCCAGTTCGCGGGCGCCGATGAAGTTACGGGTATGTTCATTGAGCGGGCAGTGCAGGGTCAGCGCGTCGATTTGCGGTAGTAGCTCATCCAGTGGCAAACGGTCGGCGCGGGCCGGGCGTCCTGGCAGTTGGCCGAGCAACACGCGCATGCCAAAGGCCTCGGCCAGCCGCGCAACGGCGCCACCCAATTCACCATGGCCGAGCAGGCCAAGGGTTTTGCCTTCGAGCTCGATGATCGGGAAATCCAGCAGGCAGAACTGTTTGGCCTGCTGCCAGCGACCTTCGCCGACGGCTTTCTGATAGTCGCTCAGACGGGTGGCCAGGTTGAGCAGCAACATGATCGTGTGCTGCGCCACCGACGGCGTGCCGTAACCCTGGCAGTTGCTCACGGTAATCCCTTGGGCGCGGGCAGCGGCCAGGTCGACGTTGTTGGTGCCGGTGGCAGCGATCAGGATCAGCTTCAGTTCGGGGCAGGCTTTGAGGGTTTCGGCGTTCAGCAGGACTTTATTGCTGATCGCCACGCTGGCGCCTTGCAGCCGTTCGACGATGTTGTCAGGCGTGGTCAGTGAGCGCAGCTGCAAGTCATCGAAGCACTGCTGTAATCCACTGAGGTCGAGGTCGCCGAGGTCCAGGGAACTGTGGTCGAGGAATACGGCGCGGCGATGGTTCGTCATTAACTGTACCTTTTGCACGTGAGTCTGAAGGCGTAATCTGCCGAGCCTACCAGATGAAACAAGTCGTTACGCTTGGCCTAAAGGAGCCCCCTATGTACTGGACCGAGTTTTTGACCGTCGCCCTGATTCACCTGCTTGCCGTGGCAAGCCCAGGCCCGGACTTTGCCGTGGTGGTGCGTGAGGCGGTGACCCACGGCCGTCGTGCCGGGACCTGGACGGCGCTGGGCGTCGGCTCGGCGATCTTCCTGCACGTGGGCTACTCGTTGCTCGGTATCGGCCTGATCGTGTCGCAGTCGATCGTGCTGTTCAATGCGCTGAAATGGCTGGCGGCCGCCTACCTGCTGTACATCGGCTTCAAGGCCTTGCGCGCGCAAGCGGCCAAACCTGCGACCGAAGACCTGCACAAGGAAGCCGGCGAGCGCACCGCACGCGGGGCGTTCACCGCAGGGTTCGTGACCAACGGCCTGAACCCGAAAGCCACGCTGTTCTTCCTGTCGCTGTTCACCGTGGTGATCAGCCCGCAAACACCGCTGGCGATTCAGGCCGGTTACGGCGTTTACCTGGCAGCGGCCACTGCGATCTGGTTCTGCCTGGTGGCGATGCTGTTCAGCCAACAGCGCGTACGCGCCGGTTTTGCCCGCATGGGTCACTGGTTCGACCGCACGATGGGCGTGGTGCTGATCGCTATCGGCGTGAAGCTGGCCTTTACCGAGATGCATTGATCGGGATTCGCTCGTAGGAGCTGCCGAAGGCTGCGATCTTTTGGCGTTTTCAATTACGCCGAAGATCAAAAGATCGCAGCCTGCGGCAGCTCCTACGGTTGATTGCGTGGTGGCAGGAAGGATGCTGGCGCAAAGCTAGCATTTGTACGGCTCCGCAAATCATCCCTTTGGCTGATTTAGCTGGCGCTCAGGCTGACTAAAGTGCATATCTTTCAGCCCAGACCGTGCAGTCAGATAAAGGGATGCTTATGTTGCAGACTCGCGTTATTCCGCCAGCCAAAGGCGCTTATCAATACCCACTGTTGATCAAGCGGTTGCTGATGTCCGGCAGTCGCTACGAGAAAACCCGCGAGATCGTTTACCGCGACCAGTTGCGCTATAGCTACCCGACCCTCATCGAGCGTGTCGCACGGCTGGCCAACGTGCTCACGGCCGCCGGGGTCAAGGCCGGGGATACCGTGGCGGTGATGGATTGGGACAGCCATCGCTACCTGGAGTGCATGTTCGCCATCCCGATGATCGGTGCGGTGATCCACACCATCAACGTGCGCCTGTCACCCGAGCAGATCCTCTACACCATGAACCACGCCGAGGACCGCTTCGTGCTGGTCAACAGTGAGTTCGTCGGGCTGTACCAGGCGATTGCCGGGCACCTGACCACGGTCGAGAAAACCCTGCTGCTCACCGACTTGCCGGAGAAAACCGCCGATCTGCCTAATCTGGTGGGCGAGTACGAGCAACTGCTGGCCGCCGCGAGCCCGCAGTACAGCTTCGAAGATTTCGACGAAAACTCGGTGGCGACCACCTTCTATACCACCGGCACTACCGGCAATCCGAAGGGCGTGTATTTCACCCATCGGCAACTGGTGCTGCACACCATGGGCGTGTCGACGATCATGGGCAGCATCGACAGCGTGCGCCTGCTGGGCACCAACGACGTGTACATGCCGATCACGCCGATGTTCCACGTGCATGCCTGGGGCTTGCCGTACGTGGCGACGATGCTGGGGCTCAAGCAGGTTTACCCCGGCCGTTACGACCCGGAATACCTGGTCGAGTTGTGGCGCAAGGAGAAGGTCAGCTTCTCCCATTGCGTGCCGACCATCCTGCAAATGGTCCTCAATTCCAAGGCCGCGCAAGGCACGGATTTCGGCGGCTGGAAAATCGTCATCGGCGGCAGCGCCCTGAACCGTGCGCTGTACGAAGCGGCCAAGGCCAAGGGCATTCAGTTGACCGCCGCCTATGGCATGTCGGAAACCGGGCCGCTGGTGTCCTGCGCTCACCTCAACGATGAGCTGATGGCCGGCACCGAAGATGAGCGCACCACGTATCGCATCAAGGCCGGCGTGCCAGGCCCCTTGGTCGACGCGGCGATCATCGATGCTGACGGTCACTTCCTGCCGGCGGACGGCGAGTCCCAGGGCGAACTGGTGCTGCGTGCGCCTTGGCTCACCGAGGGTTATTTCAACGAGCCGCAGAAGGGCGAAGAGCTCTGGGCCGGGGGCTGGCTGCACACCGGTGACGTGGCGACCCTCGACAGCATGGGGGTGATCGACATCCGCGACCGGATCAAGGACGTGATCAAGACCGGTGGCGAGTGGATCTCCTCGCTGGACCTCGAAGACCTGATCAGCCGCCATCCGGCGGTACGCGAAGTAGCAGTGGTCGGTATCCCGGATCCGCAATGGGGCGAGCGCCCGTTTGCCTTGCTGGTGCTCCGTGAAAGCCATGCGATTGGGGCCAAAGAGCTCAAGGAACACCTCAAGCCTTTCGTCGAGTTGGGGCACCTGAGCAAGTGGGCCATCCCGAGCCAGATCGCCCTTGTTACTGAAATTCCCAAGACCAGTGTCGGCAAGCTCGACAAGAAGCGCATCCGCGTCGACATCACGCAATGGCAAGCCAACAACAGCACCTTCCTTTCGACGCTTTAAGCGTCCTTTGCCGTGCCCGAAAGGGCCCGGCAAGCCCACCAAGCAAGCGCTTGACTTGTTTATTCCGAGTTATCAGCCATCCTTGCCGGGCCGACATCTGTCGGACTGGCAGCAGGACTGTTCCAGAGTGGTCGGGGGTTGCAAATCACACTTTAGAGGGATCAAGCAGTACCACCTGCTGGCTATAGTCCGCTCATGGATTTTTAAGAACGCGGCAAACGCACAAGAAAGCGGCGATGCAACTTTGAATGACTTCGCGAGCGCATGGCTCGCCGTCCTTCAGAGCGTTTTTAAAAGTGCTCACTGCCATAACAATAAAAGCACATGGAGTAGCGTCGATGACATCAATAAACCAGTTCTGGCGCCGGGCGAAACTGCCTCTGGCAGTCAGTCTCGCCTCTACGCTCGCCGGGCCGGCATTCGGCGTCAGTTTCAACGTCGGTGAAATCGAAGGTCAGTTCGACTCGTCCCTCTCCCTGGGCATGAGTGTGTCCACCCAGCAGCCGAACAAGAACCTGATCGGCGTCAACAACGGTGGCAGAGGGCTGTCCCAGACCTCCGATGACGGTCACTTGAACTTCAAGAGCGGGCAGGCCTTTTCGAAGATCTTCAAGGGCATCCATGACCTTGAGTTGAAATACGGCGATACCGGCGTCTTCGTGCGCGGTAAATACTGGTACGACTTCGCGCTGCAAAACCAGGACCTGGAATTCAAGAACGTCAGCAACGACGGACGCAAGGAAGGCGCCAGGTCGTCGGGTGGGGAAATCCTCGACGCCTTCGTCTACCACAACTACTCCATTGCCGATGAGCCGGGTTCCGTGCGCTTGGGCAAACAGGTGGTCAACTGGGGTGAAAGTACCTTCATCGGCGGCGGCATCAACTCGATCAACCCGATCGACGTGTCCGCATTCCGTCGTCCCGGTGCCGAGATCAAGGAAGGCCTGATCCCGGTCAACATGTTCTACATCTCGCAAAGCCTGACCGAGAGCCTGTCGGCTCAAGCGTTCTACCAGATCGGCTGGGACCAGACCGTTGTCGACAACTGCGGCACCTTCTTCTCCCAGCCAGACATCATTGCCAATGGCTGCACAGACAACCTGCGCGTCCTGAACAAGCGCTCGACCATCCCGAGCGTCGCGTTGGGGCCATTGGCCGCGAACGGTGTCGATGTCAACGAAGAGGGTGTACTGGTTCGTCGCGCGGCGGACCGCGATGCGAGCAACGGCGGTCAGTGGGGCGCGGCCTTCAAGTACATGTTCGATCCGCTGGACACCGAGTTCGGCGCCTACTTCATGAACTACCACAGCCGAGCGCCGATCTTCAGCGCCACTGGTGCTCCGCAGTCGGTCTATAACGGCGTCAAGGCACTGCCGGGGCCATTCCAGGCGCTGGGTCCGCTGCTGGTCGCGGGTAACTCGCAGTACTTCGTCGAGTACCCGGAAGACATCCGCCTTTACGGTCTGAGCTTCTCCACCACCCTGCCTACCGGTACGGCGTGGAGTGGTGAGATCAGCTACCGGCCGAATGCGCCGGTGCAGTTGAACTCCACCGACATCCTGTTCGCCGGTGTTCGGCCACTGGGTGGCGCGCTGACCAATGCGTCCTTGCTCAGTGCCGCACCGGGTGAAGACCTGCACGGCTATCGCCGCAAGGAAATCACCCAGATCCAGACCACCTTCACGCACTTCTTCGATCAGGTCATGGGCGCCCAGCGTCTGACCCTGGTGGGTGAAGTCGGACTGACTCACGTCGGTGGCCTGGAAAGCACGTCGGATGTCCGTTATGGCCGCGATCCGGTCTTCGGCCCAGGCGAACTGCCCGCCACGGGTGGTCTGGACACCTGCTCGCAGATCCTCAACACCTCCACCATCAACGGTGCCGGGGCGGGTGCGTCAGCCAACAACCGTAGCACCAACTGCAACAACGATGGTTTCACCACCGCCAACTCCTGGGGCTACCGCGCCCGCGCCATTTGGGAATACCCGGACGTCTTCGCCGGTGTGAACCTCAAGCCGAACGTGGCCTGGTCCCATGACGTCAGCGGTTACTCGCCAGGTCCTGGTGGCAACTTCGAGGAAGGTCGCAAAGCGGTCAGCCTGGGGCTCGATGCCGAGTACCAGAACACCTATACCGCGAGCCTCGCGTACACCAACTTCTTTGGCGGCAAGTACAGCACCGTGGATGATCGCGACTTCGTTGCGCTCAGCGTCGGCGTGAACTTCTAAGCACTGCATCTTCAGGACGAACAACAATATGAAAGTAACCAAAAGTCTTTTGCAAGCGGGTGTCCTTGGGCTTTCGCTGCTGGCGACCGCAGTCATGGCGGCGGTGCCTGCTGCCGAAGCGGACAAGTTGGGCAAGAGCCTGACACCGATGGGCGCGGAAATGGCAGGCAATGCCGATGGCTCGATCCCGGCCTGGAAACCCTTGGAGAAAAACGCCGGCGCCGTCGACAGCAAAGGCTTCCTGGCCAACCCGTTTGCCAGTGAGCAACCGCTGTTCACCATCACCGCGCAAAACGTCGACCAATACAAAGACAAACTGGCGCCGGGCCAATACGCGATGTTCAAGCGTTACCCGGACACCTTCAAAATGCCGGTTTACCCGTCCCATCGCGGTGCGACCGTGCCGGATGAGGTGTTCGCCTCTATCAAAAAGAACGCCACCAACACCAACCTGGTGTCCGGCGGCAATGGCCTGGAAAACTTCGAAACCGCCGTGCCGTTCCCGATTCCGAAAACCGGCGTCGAAGTCATCTGGAACCACATCACCCGCTATCGTGGCGGCAGCGTGACCCGTCTGGTGACCCAGGCCACGCCGCAACCGAATGGCTCGTACAGCCTGGTGTATTTCCAGGACCAGTTCGTGTTCCGCGACAAAATGAAGGATTACGACCCGAAAAACCCGGGCAACATCCTGTTCTACTTCAAGCAGAAAGTGACCGCGCCGGCACGTCTGGCCGGTGGTGTGCTGCTCGTTCACGAAACCCTCGATCAGGTGAAGGAGCCGCGTTCGGCGTGGGTCTACAACGCCGGTCAGCGTCGTGTGCGTCGTGCCCCGCAAGTGTCGTATGACGGTCCGGGTACGGCTGCCGACGGCCTGCGTACTTCCGATAACCTGGACATGTACAACGGTGCACCGGATCGTTACGACTGGAAGCTCGAAGGCAAGAAAGAGATGTACATCGCCTCCGACAGCTACAAACTCGACTCGCCAACGCTCAAGTACGACGACATCATCAAGGCCGGTCACATCAACCAGGACCTGGCGCGTTACGAGCTGCGTCGCGTCTGGCATGTGGTTGCAACCCTGAAGGAAGGTCAGCGTCACATTTACGCCAAGCGTGACTTCTACATCGACGAAGACACCTGGCAAGCCGCGGTTATCGATCACTACGACGGTCGTGGTCAACTGTGGCGCGTGGCTGAAGCCCATTCCGAGAACTACTACGACAAACAAGTGCCGTGGTACGCCCTGGAAACCCTCTACGACCTGCAGTCCGGCCGCTATCTGGCGCTGGGCATGAAGAACGAAGAAAAACGCGCGTATGACTTCGGCTTCACCGCGAGCACCAGTGATTTCACCCCAGCTGCACTGGCTCAGGACGGCGTTCGCTAAAGTGCCGTAACACAGAGGTCGCATCCTCGAAAAACGCCCCGACTGGTTCGGGGCGTTTTTTTTTGCCTCAATAAAGATCGGCGCATTACGAGTCTGGCAACATTGGTTTGTAGTCTTTTTGTAGCCATTTGTAGCAGGTACCTTCAATCCTCTCCGGTTTACCGCTAGTCTGCGGACAGCTGCAATGCCGACAACAGCACTTCAACAAGAGTTGGCTATGACTGACCTGTTCCGAATCCAAAGGCCATCCGGCGCGGCAATGCCTGTGCTGGAGGGGCGTTTTTACCGGCCACCCTTGCCCGACGGCTATGTGCTGCGGTCTCGTCTGTGCGAGCGGCTGAGTGCCGGATTGCAGGGGCGATTGCTGCTGGTGAGCGCGCCGGCGGGGTTCGGTAAAAGCTCATTGGCGGTGGAGTTCTGTCAGAGTCTGCCGGCGCATTGGCAAAGCCTCTGGTTAGGGTTGAGTCCGCGCGACAACGATCCCGGGCGTTTCCTCGAACGACTGCTTGAAGGTCTGCAAAACTACTTTCCACAGTTGGGCAGCCAGGCCCTTGGCCTGCTGAAAATGCGCCAACGCCATCAACCGTTCGCCTTCGAAGAATGGCTGGACGGGCTACTCGATGAACTGGCCACCCACCTGTCACCGAGCACGCCGCTGCTGCTGGTTCTGGATGACTACCATCTGGCCCAGGGGCCGGTGCTCGATCGCTGCCTGCAATTTTTCCTCAATCATCTACCCGATGGCCTGCTGGTGCTGGTGACCAGTCGCCAACGTCCTGACTGGCACCTGGCGCGTTTGCGTCTGTCGCGGCAATTGCTTGAGCTGAACGAACAGGACCTGCGCCTGACCCACGACGAATCCCTGGCCCTGCTGGATCGACACAGCAGTTCATTGCGTGGCGAGGCGCTGGAAAATCTGATCCAGCGCAGCGAAGGCTGGGTTGCGGGGCTGCGTTTCTGGTTGCTGGCCGCCTCCGAAGCGGGGAATGGCGGCGCGTTGCCGCAACCGCTGCACGGTGGCGAAGGCTTGATACGCGACTACCTGCTTGAAGAAGTCATCGATTGCCTGCCCGCCGAGGTGCAATCATTTTTGTACGACACCGCACCGCAAGAGCGCTTTTGCAGCGAACTCTGCGACGCCGTGCGTGAAGCCCATGACAGCGCCGAGATCCTGCGCTTCCTGTTGTCCCATCAAGTGTTCCTGGTGCCGCTCGACGAGCACGGCCATTGGTATCGTTATCACCATCTGTTTTCCGACCTGTTGCGCAGCCGACCGACCGCCAACGCCATGGTGCCCACCGCCAGCCTGCACCTGCGTGCTTGCCGCTGGTTCAACGCCCAGGGTTTGCTCGATGAAGCAGTGGAGCAGGCACTACGCGCCGGGCACCTGGATGTAGCGGCGAACCTGGTGCAGAACCTTTCCGAAGAACAACTGCTGGCCGAACAGAACGTCGGCATGCTGCTGCGCTGGAAAATGGACTTGCCTGACAGCCTGCTGATCAGCACCCCGCGGCTGATCGTGCTGTACAGCTGGGCGTTGGGTCTGGCCTGCCAACTCGATGCTGCTGAAGAGTTGGCGAGCCACTTGAGTCGCTTCCTGCCGGCACCGTCAGCCACCGCACAGAAGTCCATGCTCGCGCAGTGGTTGGCGTTGAGCGGGATCATCGCCCGTGGTCGCGGCCAGCGTGAACTGACGCTGTTGTATTGCACCGAAGCGCTGGAGAGCCTGCCGCACAAACGCTACGGGCAGCGCTTGATGTGCTTGTCGACCTTGTCCAACCTGGCAATCGCCGACGCGGATCTGTGGCGCGCCCGGGGTTTGAACCGTGAGTCGCTGGAACTGGCGCAACGAGTCGGTAATCCGCTGTTCGAGGCGCTGGCCCATTACGACCGCGCACGGGTGCTGCAAGCGCGAGGGGAAATTCTCCGTTCGCTGGATGAAGTGCATCAGGGCCAGCAACGTTTGCAGGGTTTATCGCCGCAGCGGCTGTACGCGGTTCGTGCACGCCTGACCTTGTATGAAGGTTTTCTGCTGACCCTGCGCCTGCAACCCGAAGCCGGGCTGGCGCGTTTGCGGGCCGGACTGAACGAAGCGCGGGCCTGTCGCGACATCAGTGTGCTGATCGGTCACTGTGTGATCGCCAAGCTTGAAGGCAACAACGGCGAGTTCGCCAAGGCCTTTGCCGAACTGGCCGAGGCCGAACGGCTGATGCACATCTGGGACGTGCCGCCGATTTACTATCTGGCAATGATCACGCTGGTCAAATGCGAGCTTTGGCTGGCTCAGGGCCGCACCGATCTGGCCGAAGCCTGGCTGGCGCGACTGGGCCAGACCTACAACGGAGTGCAGGCCGGGGCACCACCGGAGTTTCATCCGCAAATGCCGCTGCACATCGAATTGCAACAAGCGTTGCTGGAGTCCATTCAAGGGCAGCCGATGCTGGCCGAAGGGCGTTTGAACGCACTGCTGGAACATGGGCAGAAGACCGGAAGGCAGATGCTCAGCGTGATGGCGTTGAATCAGAAGGTTGCGCTGCTGCTGAACAATGACCGTGAACCTGAAGCGCGTCAGGCCTTGGGGCAGGCCTTCGAGGCGGCGGCCGGTGGCGTCCTGCAACCCTTCGGATGGTTACTGCGCGAACGCCCGGACTGGCTGCGTGAACAACTGGCGCAGTGTCCGACCGGTGCACTGCGTGAGAGTCTGATCGAGCGTTTGCCCCAAGCCGTAGCCCGCGAGATGGTTGAGCCGCAGCACCCCAGTGAAGCGCTCAGCGCCCGCGAACAGGCAGTACTGCAATTGATCGCTCAAGGCTGCTCGAACCAGGAAATCAGCGATCAGCTGTTTATCTCGCTGCACACCGTCAAAACCCACGCCAGCCACATCAACAGCAAACTCGGCGTCGAACGCCGCACCCAGGCCGTGGCCCGAGCCAAGGAGTTGGGGTTGTTGGCGTGAGCGCCCTCGCCACGGTTGATTGCGGTACGCCCAGTCAAACATTCAATCGCAAGAAACGTAGTTCTTGCGGTTGAACACACCATTACTCTGAATACGTCCTCTGACAAAGATGAACGATCGCCTTCAACGCCCAACGACGTCTGAAGCCTTCGTCGGATCAAGGAGTCAACCCATGTCGTACGTATTCAAACTGATGAAATCCCCCGTCGGCACTCTTACGCTGGTCGCCAAGGGCAGCAAACTCTGCGCCATCCTGTGGGAGAACGATAAACCTGATCGGGTTCGTCTCGGCCCGCTGCATGAAGATATCCACGGCCCCGTGTTGCTGGAAGCTGAGCGCCAACTCAATGAGTACTTTGCGGGTGAGCGTGATTGCTTTGAGCTGGAGCTTGATTTTGCCGGGACTGATTTTCAGCAGAAGGTCTGGCACGCGCTGCTGACCATTCCGTTTGGTGAGACGCGGAGTTATAGCCAGATTGCGGTGCAGATTGGAAATCCGAAAGCGGTTCGGGCGGTGGGGGCGGCGAATGGGAAGAATCCGATTTCGATCGTTGCGCCTTGCCATCGGGTGATTGGGGCTTCGGGGAGTTTGACCGGGTTTGCGGGTGGGTTGGGGGCGAAGCAGTTTTTGCTTACATTGGAGGGGAAGGAGACGTTGCAATTGGCGTTTTGATGGGGGAAACCGGCTGCTTATGACCCAGGCTGTGTGAAAACGCCAGTGATTGGCTAACCTTCTGATCGTCGAGATCGTATCGGGGGCGATCATGAAGCGATTCATCGAAGGTGAGGCTCGGACGCAAGTGACGTTGCTGCCGGAGTGCCTGGACGATTACGTAGCCGAAGAAAATCCAGTCCGAGTGGTCGACGTTTTCGTCGATGAACTCGACCTGGGTGCACTTGGGTTTGAAGGTATTGATCCTGCTGCAACAGGGCGTCCGGCCTACCATCCCGCGATCTTGCTGAAGATCTATATCTACGGCTACCTGAATCGGATTCAGTCCAGCCGCCGGCTTGAGCGTGAAGCCCAGCGTAACGTCGAGTTGATGTGGCTGACGGGGCGATTGGCTCCAGACTTCAAAACCATTGCCGACTTTCGCAAGAACAACGGCAAGGCCATTCGCAGTGTCTGCCGGCAATTTGTTGTGCTTTGCCGCAACCTCGACCTCTTCTCCCAATCGATCATCGCCATCGACGGCAGCAAATTCAAAGCCGTCAACAACCGTGACCGTAACTTCACCCAGGGCAAAGTGAAGGCACGCATGCAACAGATCGAACAAAGCATTGATCGATATCTGGCGGCGATGGATTCGGCGGATCGGGCAACGCCCGAAGTGGCCGAGGCCAAAGCAGAGCGGCTTAAAGAAAAGATAGAAACACTGAAAAAGCAGATGCAGAAACTCAAGGAAATCGAGGCGCAGCTCCACGAAAGTCCAGACCAGCAGATCTCTCTCACAGACCCAGATGCACGCTCAATGGCCACGAGCGGCCGAGGCACCGGAACGGTTGGCTACAACGTACAAACAGCTGTCGACGACAAACACCATCTGATCATTGCCCATGAGGTGACCAACGTTGGTAATGATCGTGGGCAGCTGAGCAATATGGCGAACCAGGCGCGTGAAGAAATCGAGGCAGAATCGCTAACGGTGGTGGCCGACCGAGGCTATTACAAAGGTCTGGAAATCCGTGCTTGCGAGCAAGCCGGCATCACTACTTTCGTGCCGAAACCCCTGACATCAGGCAGCAAAGCCGAAGGCCGATTTGGTAAGCAGGACTTCATCTACGTTGCTGCATCGGACGAGTATCGATGCCCTGCGGGACAGTTACTGACCCGGCGGCATTCTTCGGTGGAAGACGGCATGCTACTGCACTGTTATTGGTTCTCGGGCTGCCAGTCCTGCGCAATGCATAAGCAATGTACGACGGGTAAGGAGCGCCGGGTGAAGCGCTGGGAACATGAGGCGGTAATCGACGCGATGCAGGTTCGGCTGGAACATGACCCGGGGAAGATGAAGGTTCGCCGACAGACCGTTGAACATCCTTTTGGAACGCTCAAATACTGGATGGGAAGTACCCACTTCCTGACCAAAACCCTACCAAGGGTAAGCACCGAAATGAGCCTTCACGTGCTCGCCTACAACCTCAAACGGATGATGAGCATCTTCGGCATCGTAGGACTGCTTGAGGCGATCAGGGCGTGAATCCAACCGTTTGATCGTCCGTGAGTGGCTGTTTGGGCCGCTGACGCGGCCCTAACGGCATTACGAATGCCTATGTAGCTAACGAGGGCAATTCGCGCTTCAGTCTGCTGGTTTCGCAGGCAACGCCCGTAGCTCTCAACTTTCGACGTATTCAGTGCGTTTTCACACAGCCTGGACCCAAAGCTACCGTTGGCCAAAGGCAGAGATCGGCCGATTCTGTTGAAAAAGTCGCTCTGCCCAAACTGCCTGATCATTGACTGGTGAAAACGTCGTTTTTGCACGCTGCTACGTGAAATCCGAGTCTGGAAGACTCTGCCAAAAGTAAAGATTTCAATCTCGGACGCGTACTTTTCTGATGCGCAAACCATGGCCGACTTTTTCAACAGAATCGGCCAGAGGTGGACACTCAGAAACTCAACCGCGCACCAAGTAGGCCCCTAACGGAACCTGATATCGCAACTTCTTGCAGCTGCCGGGTGCGGGCTGATGCCCCGGCGGGCGATCAGGAAACCAGATTCGGCATTTGCCCGGAGGCGGCAGATGGCCGCGGGGAATCTCAACCTCGTCGTACGCGGGCTCTGGCTCGACGAAAGTCATTTGCAATTGTCCTTCGGGCCGGGGTCTGCCAGCCGTTGGTGAATCCGATACCCCATCGGCCTTTGCGTGAGCGAAGTTGCCAGCGTCGCGCCCAGCATCCAGGGTGGATTGTTCAGCAACGGCCATTTCTGCTTCGCGGCGCCTTTGGGTCTCCTCTTCCAGCCCCTTCTGTACGGCGATCAGGTCCTCTTTGGTGTTGGGTGGGGTACTCGAAGCCTGGGCCTGCTGCGCCGCCTGGATCAATTGGAAGTTGCGGTTGCGTAACGCGACGTTGCGACCAACCCGCATGTTCGAACGCACCGCCAACGTTTCAGCCTGCTGGTACTGACCCTGCTGAAGACGCAATACGCCGAGGTAATGCAGTGTCGCGGGATTATTCGGCTGGATGTGCAGGGCACGCTCCAGCGTGGCAGCGGCTTGGTCCAACTGACCATCTCCATACTGCCGCGAGGCCGTTTCGATCAGGGTGGTTGATGCGCTGTTACTTTGCGAGGGCGCTCCTCGCTCGGCGGCAACCGAACAAAGCGACGCGACGGCGCAGAACACCAGGATGAGACCCGGCAGAAAACTCTTGGTTGGCATCAGGGGGCGGACTCGACTGATCTCGGACGGCACTGCCGTAAAACAACTCCCAACTGACCTGGCTAGTACCCTGAAGTTCCCGCGGCAAAGGCTCCAGCTTGCGGATAAGACACGGTATTTTGCCCTCTTCAACTTGGCAATCTTCAGTGAGTCCCTTCCCGCACCGACCGTCTGACCTCAGCCTGTATGGCATAAGCCGGCGCCTCCACAGCATTGAAATCTTGTGTATACCGCTGGGCAAATCCTTCTACCCCCCATTCCTGATACTGCTGCACATGCTTTAGTTCGTGAGCCCAGAGCGCGATGTCCTGTTCCGCGGTTTGAGCGTCCCGGAAGAGGATGATGTTGATCAGCGTCACGGCACCGACATCGGGGTTTTGCAGCATGGCAGTGGCGGCGCTTAATTGACCGTTGTCGCTAACTTTGTAGTGCGCGGCATCGAGAACGCTGGGGGCGTACCAGCGCAGCAACTGCTCCCGGATGTGCGGCGGAATGGGCTGGATGCCGGCGTTGGCTGCTTCAGCGCGGGCTTGGGTCAGCCACAGCGCCAGGGCAGGTGCCGCGATCTGGTAGATACCATCAGGCATCTGCCCCAGATCCGGCAGGCAGATGCAGCCGTCCAGGCACACTTGTTTCTCGCCAGCTGGGCAGGCGTTGGTCTGCGCTGGCACTTCAAGAGTCAGGCAAAGAACAAACAGCGCCACCAGGCGCGTGGTGATGGGCGGCATTGGGCGCTCCAGGGACGGACGCAGCACGAACAGTGGATCACCATTGATCGACGACCCGCATAACTTTAGCGTATCCCTATCGGTCTCTTCTCGATGACTGCTTCGGGTCGATTTCCGTCAGTCGCGGCAGACAGAAATCGGCCAGGAGCGGACGCACGACTCCAACAATAAATTCCCCCCTTTGCTCGTGAAACTTGTGTTGAGGCCCACAGTCTTAGCCCAGCCTTGGAATCCATTTGCGAGCCAATACAGCGAAGCGCTCTGCGGTCATTCCTCAGCCCACTATCGCCATTACCGTCGTCATCCCATCAGAGCTGCCCGCCTTATGCGCCAGACCGTTCGCTCCTCCTGCGTTTTCTCGCTCTGCCTTATTCCTTTGCTCCCCCTGTTCGCCAGTCCCGCCCATGCCGGCGGGGAAAGGCAACTGGTGGAGGACATCAACGACTACCGCGCCCAACCGCAGCGCTGCGCGGGGCGCACGGTCCAAGCCTTGACGCCGCTGGCTCTGAAGTCGAACCTGGCCTTGCCGATCGGCTATGGAGGCGTTACGCGGGAGACGTTGAAGGATTCCGGCTATCAGGCGGTGTCTGTGCGGACTATCCGTCTGGTCGGCGCTGAAGATGCCGAGGAGGCCTTTGACATGCTCCAGAGCCGCTACTGTGGGGCCCTGCTCGATACCCAGTTCGCTGATATTGGCGTGCATCGCGACGAGAGTGAATGGCAGGTGGTGCTGGCGCGGCCCTTGCTCGATGGGCATCTGGACGACCCGCGAGCGGCGGGCGAGACGTTGCTGGCACAAGTCAACGCGGCACGGGCGAAACCGCGCCTGTGTGGTCGTCAGCGCTTCGCCGCTGCACCGCCGCTGACCTGGAATGCCGCCCTGGGGACAGCGGCGCAGGGGCACAGCCGGGCGATGGCCAACGACAATTACTTCGCGCACCAGGACCCCAACGGTGATATGCCGTGGGACCGAGCGAAGGCCGCCGGCTACGGTGGCCGGCAGATCGGAGAGAACATCGCCGCCGGGCAGCGTTCGCCGGGCAAGGCTATGGAAGGCTGGCTGGCCAGCCCCGGGCATTGCGCCAATCTGATGAACCCGATGTTTACCCAGGTTGGCGCGGCCTATGCCGCGAACTCGCGTAGCGACAACGGCGTCTATTGGACGATGCTGTTCGGCGCGAAATGAGGAAATGGGGGACACCCGTTAGCCGATCCTGCGTCAAGATCCAAAGCCTACCCACGAAGACTACGCTGCTGTGCTGTCGGTGAACCTGAATGGTTTCTTCTACATCACCCAACTCGCCATCGCCGAGATGGAAAAACAAGGCAGCGGCCATGTCGTCAGCATCACCACCAGTCTGACGTATTCAGCCGGTCGCGACAGGCAGTAATCGGCCATTTCCTGCCTGTCGCGATCAGTTGGAAACGACCCAACGTAGGCAGTTCGATCAGTCCTAGGAGGCGGCTACAAAAAAACCACTTTCGGGAGAATTTTCCGACAGCTTTTCAAGGTTGCCGGGTAGGAAGGTCTGTGGATAACCTCCGGGTGTCGCTGCCAATTCAGCGACCGGGTTTAGCGACCTGAACAGGTATAGGTGATACAGCCCCCAAAAACTTTGTTTAGGAGCTTCACCATGCACAAGGTCACTCCCGATTCCGTAGAAACCCCAAGCGCTTCCCCTTACGCCTCCAGCGATTCCAAAAAACTCCACGACGCTGCCGAGCGGGCGCTGGATCATTACCTCAAGCCGCCGTTTGACAAGGGAAATCTGCCCGATCAACGTCCCTCCAACATCTTCGCGGTGATTCCTGATCTGGATAACGAGACGCTGTTGGCGCATGCCTCGGAAACGCTGGCTTCGGTGAATGTGCTGGCCAGTGATTTGGCGTTTGAGCTGGAGGGCGCGCGTCGGCATGTGGCGTTGGCGATTCAGCAGATGATTTCGTTGGGGGAGTTGTTGGTGAATCGGGCGCTGGATAGTTTTGATCAGCCGGAGGCGCCGTAGCACCATAGTGTGGCCAGGAGGGGGCAATACATTCTGTAAACCGAAGCGAGTCTGGTGTGGAAGCGGGCTTGTTCGCGAAAGCGGACTGACAGTCAACTGAGATGTTGAATGTGATGGCCTCTTCGCGAGCAAGCCCGCTCCCACATTTGATCTTTGTTGTTTCGAGCTTTGCGAGTAGGACTTATCTCTCGTTGCAGGTTGACGGGGATTGTCCGCTTTGTAACAGGACAGCCATCGGCGGGGCGGGTGGGCTGTGCCAGAATACGCCATCGATTTTTTCAGGAACGCCCATGGACGCTGCCAAACCCGCTCTGATCCGCGAAACCTTCCCCGTTGGGCCGTTGCAGTGCAACTGTACGATCATCGGTGATCCGATCACCAGGAAGGCCATCGTTGTCGATCCGGGTGGTAATCATGAGTTGATTCTGGCGCGGTTGGAGGCGTTGGGGTTGAAGGTGGTGAGCATTATTCATACGCACGCGCACCTTGATCACTTCCTGGCGTCGGGTCAGTTGAAGGAGAAAACCGGCGCGACGTTGCACCTGCATAAAGAGGATCAGTTCCTTTGGGACAATCTGGAAATGCAGTGCCAGATGTTCGGGGTGCCGTACACGCCGGTGCCGTCGCCGGATCGTTGGTTGGCCGATGATGAAGCGTTGGCCTGTGGCTGTGGCGTGGCGTTGCACACGCCGGGTCATACGCCGGGGTCCATGAGCTTTTGGTTTTCCGAGGCTAAGCTGCTGATTGCCGGTGACACGCTGTTTCGTCGTGGGGTAGGGCGTACGGACTTGTGGGGCGGTGATCAGGCGACCATCGTGCGGTCGATCAAGCAGCGTCTGTACACCCTCGATGAAGAGGCGACCGTAATAACCGGACATGGTCCCGATACCCGTCTGGGCGATGAAATGCGTGAAAATCCTTTTGTGCGGGCCTGATATTCCAGGCTGCAGAACGACCTGATGGAATTTTTGCCGTAGGTCGTGTTCCAACGCCCGCACGGGTCTATTGCCAACGTCCGTTGCACCACAGAATGTAAAAGTAGGAGCTCTCCATGTTCACCTCGAGTCGTTTGATTATTGTCGCTACTGCCGTGGCCATGCTGGCTGGCTGTGCGAACCAGAACCCGTATGACAATCAGGGTCAGGCCGACAGCGGCTCCACGGGCATGAGCAAAACCGCCAAATACGGCGGCCTGGGTGCGCTGGCCGGTGCTTTGGCCGGTGCTGCCATCGACCACAACAACCGTGGCAAGGGCGCGCTGATTGGCGCTGCTGTCGTTGGTGCTTCCGCTGCCGGTTACGGTTACTACGCCGACCAGCAGGAAAAGAAACTGCGTGCCAGCATGGCCAACACCGGGGTTGAAGTGCAGCGCCAGGGCGATCAGATCAAGCTGATCATGCCGGGCAACATCACGTTCGGCACCGATTCGGCGAACATCGCTCCAAGCTTCTACCAGCCGCTGAACAACCTGGCCGGTTCGCTTAAAGAGTTCAGCCAGAACCAAATTGAAATCGTCGGCTACACTGACAGCACTGGCAGCCGTCAGCACAACATGGACCTGTCCCAGCGTCGTGCTCAAAGCGTGGCAACCTACCTGACGTCGCAAGGCGTCAGCGGTACCAACTTGTCGGCGCGTGGTGCTGGTCCGGATAACCCGATTGCCAGCAATGGTGATGTGAATGGTCGGGCGCAGAACCGTCGTGTAGAGGTCAACCTCAAGGCGATTCCAGGTCAGCAGTATGGCCAGCCTGCCCAGCAGCAAGGTCAGCAGTACCAGTAACAAAAAACCTGACTGAACCCCAGGTGTAAAAAGCCCGCCCGATTCTCAGCAGATCGGGTGGGCTTTTTTTTTGTTGCCTGTTCTGACGCCATCGCGAGCAAGCTCGCTCCCACACTGGACCGCGTAGGGCACAGATTTTGTGTCCACTGAAGATCAAATGTGGGAGCGAGCTTGCTCGCGATGAGGCCCGCACAGGCGCTCAAGCTCTCAGCAACAAAAAAGCCCTCGGACATCACCTGTCCGAGGGCTTTTTTATGTCGCGTAAAACCGGGTTACTTCTTCAAGCCGTAATGCTCGTCGAGCATGCCAGGGGAGTTTGGCATTTTCGGCGCGTAATCGCGTGGCGGCTCCTGATTGCGTGGCGGCGTCAGGCGTTCCCGTGGCGCTTGCACGGCGACATCGGAATGCAGGGCAGCCAGCAGGCGTTGGCGAGTCTGTTCGTCCAGGGCCAGGCGGTTGGCACCCTCGGCGAGGTGGTCTTGCACTTCCTGATAGCTCTGAGTGAGCTTCTTGACCAGCGTTGCGGTGCTGTTGAAGTGGGTGACCACTTCATTCTGATAGCTGTCAAAACGTTCCTGAATGTCATCCAGCTGACGTTGCGTGCTGCTAGGCGCGGCATTCGGCAGAAGGCGGGCAACCAGGAATCCAATGGCGACACCGGCAACCAGGGCAAGAGTCGGCAACAACCAAACTAAGAGCGAGTGTTCCACGAGTCCTTCCTCTATAAACGGCTTTGCTTTACGTTAACGGCTCGGACCTGCGCTGTATACCGCGACGAGATCGCAATCATGCCAGGCGCAGACTTTTAGCTAGACGAGTCGACCCTTCGAGAGGTCACGGAGTTCCTTCCTTGCTTATGCGTGAAACCCCTGTATTGATTGATGGCCCGATGGGCCAACTGGAAGCCTTGTACCTGGACTCCCCCGAGCCACGTGGCCTGGCGCTGATCTGCCACCCCAACCCGGTGCAGGGCGGCACCATGCTCAATAAAGTCGTTTCGACCTTGCAGCGCACCGCTCGCGACGCCGGGTTGATCACATTACGTTTTAATTACCGTGGCGTCGGCGCCAGCGCTGGCACTCATGACATGGGCACTGGTGAGGTCGACGACGCTCAAGCCGTGGCCGAATGGTTGCGCGCCAAACACCCTGAATTGCCAATGACCCTGTTCGGTTTCTCCTTTGGTGGTTTCGTCGCGGCCAGCCTCGGCGGACGCCTGGAAGCCAAGGGTGAGCAGCTCAAGCACTTGTTCATGGTTGCGCCGGCGGTGATGCGTCTGGGGGATCAGGATCAACTGCCCCAGCACGGCGAACTGACGCTGATTCAGCCAGAAACCGACGAAGTCATCGATCCGCAGCGGGTTTACGATTGGTCTGACGCCCTCGATCGCCCCCATGAGCTGCTGAAAGTGGCAGAATGCGGACACTTTTTTCACGGCAAGCTGACCGATCTCAAGGATCTGATCCTGCCGCGCCTTTCGAATTGATTGCAGTCTGATAAGCGATTACCCATGACTACTCGTACGCGCATCCTCACCGGCATCACCACCACCGGCACCCCGCACCTGGGCAACTACGCCGGCGCGATCCGTCCGGCGATCCTCGCCAGCCGCGACAGCAATGCCGATTCGTTCTACTTCCTGGCCGACTACCACGCCCTGATCAAGTGCGATGACCCGCTGCGCATCCAGCGCTCGCGTCTGGAAATCGCTGCGACCTGGCTGGCCGGTGGTCTGGATGTGGATCGGGTAACGTTTTATCGCCAGTCCGACATCCCGGAAATCCCTGAGCTGACCTGGCTGCTGACTTGCGTCGCCGCCAAAGGCCTGCTGAACCGTGCGCACGCCTACAAGGCGTCGGTGGACAAGAACGTCGAAACCGGTGAAGACCCGGACGCCGGCATCACCATGGGCCTGTATAGCTACCCGGTGCTGATGGCGGCGGACATTCTGATGTTCAACGCGCACAAGGTTCCGGTCGGTCGCGATCAGATCCAGCACGTAGAAATGGCCCGCGACATCGGCCAGCGCTTCAACCACTTGTTTGGCCAGGGCAAAGAATTCTTCACCATGCCGGAGGCGTTGATCGAAGAAAGCGTCGCCACGCTGCCGGGCCTCGATGGCCGGAAGATGTCGAAAAGCTACGACAACACCATCCCGTTGTTCTCCAGCGCCAAAGAGATGAAGGACGCGATTTCGCGGATCGTCACCGACTCCCGTGCGCCGGGCGAAGCCAAGGATCCGGACAATTCGCACCTGTTCACCCTGTTCCAGGCCTTCGCCACCCCGGCGCAGTCCGACGAGTTCCGCAGCGAACTGTTGCAGGGCCTGGGTTGGGGCGAGGCGAAAAACCGTCTGTTCCAACTGCTGGACAACGAGCTGGGCGAGTCCCGCGAGCGTTACTACGAGTTGATCGAGCGCCCGGCAGACCTCGAAGACATGCTGCAGCACGGCGCCAAGAAGGCCCGCGCCGTGGCGACGCCGTTCCTCAAGGAACTGCGTGAAGCGGTCGGCCTGCGTTCTTTCGTCAATCAGACGCAAGTCGCGACTACCACCAAGAAGAAAGCCGCGAAAGCCGCGCGTTTCGTCAGCTTCCGTGAAGACGACGGCAGCTTCCGTTTCCGTCTGCTGGCGGCCGATGGCGAGCAACTGCTGTTGTCGCGCAACTTCGCGGATGGCAAAACCGCCGGCCAAGTGACCAAACAGCTGCAATCCGGCCAGGCGCTGGACGTTCGCAGTGAAGACCTGAGCTTCAGCGTCTGGCTCGAAGGCGAGTGCGTCGCCGACAGCCCGGCCTTTGCTGACAGCGCTGCGCGGGATGTCGCCATCGACGCCTTGCGGGTTGCTCTGACGCCTGTTCAGGAATAATCAACGGCTCGGCCCGACCAAGGGCTGATTGCCATTCTCAAGGGTCGTCGCTACAGTGTCGGCCCGTTTTTGTTGCCTTGCTAACGAATTATGACGCCCCTAGAACGATATCAAGCTGATCTGAAACGCCCGGAATTCTTCCATGACGCGGCCCAGGAAACTGCCGTGCGTCATTTGCAGCGCCTGTACGACGATCTGGTCGCGGCCTCGCAGAACAAGCCGGGCCTGCTCGGCAAGCTGTTTGGCAAGAAAGACCTGGCGCCGGTCAAGGGCCTGTATTTTTGGGGCGGCGTAGGTCGCGGCAAGACTTACCTGGTCGACACCTTCTTTGAAGCGCTGCCGTTCAAGGAAAAGGTCCGCACTCACTTCCACCGCTTCATGAAGCGTGTGCATGAAGAGATGAAGACCCTCGGCGGCGAGAAAAACCCGCTGACCATCATTGCCAAGCGTTTCTCCGACGAAGCGCGGGTGATCTGTTTCGATGAGTTCTTCGTGTCTGATATCACTGACGCGATGATCCTCGGCACCTTGATGGAAGAGTTGTTCAAGAACGGCGTGACCCTGGTCGCCACGTCGAACATCGTGCCGGACGGTCTGTACAAGGACGGTCTGCAACGTGCGCGCTTCCTGCCAGCCATCGCGCTGATCAAGCAGAGCACGGAGATCGTCAACGTCGACAGCGGTGTCGATTACCGTCTGCGCCATCTCGAGCAAGCCGAGCTGTTTCACTCCCCGCTCGACGAAGCGTCCCACGAGAGCCTGCGCAGGAGCTTCCGCGCACTCACGCCGGAATGCACTCAGGCCATCGAAAACGATGTGCTGATGATCGAGAACCGTGAGATTCGCGCCGTTCGTACGTGCGACGACGTGGCCTGGTTCGACTTCCGCGAACTGTGCGACGGCCCGCGTAGCCAGAACGACTACATCGAACTCGGCAAGATCTTCCACGCCGTGTTGCTCAGCGGAGTGGAGCAGATGAGCGTCACCACCGACGACATCGCCCGACGGTTTATCAACATGGTCGATGAGTTCTACGACCGTAACGTCAAGCTGATCATTTCCGCCGAAGTCGAGCTCAAAGACCTCTACACCGGCGGTCGTCTGAACTTCGAGTTCCAGCGCACCCTCAGCCGTCTGCTGGAAATGCAGTCCCACGAGTTCCTGGCGCGGGCGCACAAGCCGTAGGACGTTTCGGAAAATAAAAAAGGGCCTGCATTGCAGGCCTTTCTTTGTTTGCGTCAATTTCGAAACTGGATGTCATCTTTGAGATAGTGAGCCAGCTCATCTAGTCGCTGGCAGCCAATGAGCAGCCAAAGCAGGATTCTGGCTTTGCGCGGACAGAGAAATCCAGCCATCGCTGCGCCTTTACGGATCAGATCCATCTCGCCGCCGATGAAGCCGTAGGAGGATTGAGCGGTGGAGCCTGAGCCGGTCCGGGTCGCAATGATGACCGGGATTTCTTTTGCGATTGCTTCGATGGCGTCAGCCCAGCGCTCTGAGACGTGTCCTGCGCCGAAACCAGCAATCACCAGCCCGTCGTAGCCCAGTTCGAGGATGTTTTCTAACATCAAGGTGTCGGCAGACAGAGATGCTTCCAGCATGGCAATCGTCTGTGTTGTCTGTTGTGGCAAGGGTAAAAGCTTCCGGCGGGACGGCTGGCGTAGATAGCGGACGGTTCCCTCCAGGAGCATTCCTGCGGGACCAGCGACTGGGGAGGAAAACGCCTGCAACGCCAATGAATCGGTTTTGCGGACGACGCTCGCTTGGTGAATCTGGCCGTTCATTGCCACTAGAACGCCTCGCTGACGGCTGTTTTCAGCCAGTGCGACTCGGCAAGCATCCAGCAGATTCGCCGGACCATCGGCCCCTGCTTGGGCTGCCGAGCGCATGGCGCCGGTCAGGACCAGTGGTTCGTCGTGGTCCCACAAGTAATCGAAAAATGTTGCGGTTTCTTCGAGGGTGTCCGTGCCCTGAGTGATGACAACGCCAATAGCGCCTTGCTCAACCTGGTATCTCGCCCAGGAAAGGACGCTCAGCAAGAGCTCGAAATCCAGTGAGGCACTTGGGAATAGGCCGAGTGTTTCAACGGTCACTCGGGCCAGTTTCTTCAGTTCCGGTACTGAGGCCAGCAGGGTTTCACCGCTGACGGTCGGGATAACACCTTCACCAGCATGCCTGGCTTGCATGCTCACGGTACCGCCGAGCGCAGCAATAGCCAGTTTGGGGAGGTTCATGTCATACCTCGTTCGATTGGATGTGATTAAAAAGGTGGCTGTACCCAGTCTTGAGCGACAGGACTTCGGTACAGCCGAATGGGAGAAGTGCGGCATGAAATTTATGGGGTTATGAGGAACCCGATTAGCGGAACAATCAGCAAGGTGCTGATGGCCATGGACAGGACATTCCCTATGTAGGAGTGCATATCAGCCGGTAACCTCTTGGCAATCACACACGCCAAAGGTGGCGCAATAAGTGCCCCTAACAGCGCACTTGAACCTATTACCTGCCAACTGCCGCCATAGGTCAGAACCACCGCCGGCACTACGGACACCAGCGGAATGTAGGTGGGATACCAGCCGCGCAATATCCATTGTCGACGCCAGATCACCACGCCTAAAGCTGACGTCAAAGCCTGCGCTCCGATCAGTTGTGGCAGCAAACCTGAGCCGTATGCCGGACTCATGGGGTTCAAGGTGTAAGCCAGCAATGCACCGAGTAACAGGCCGAGGCTGGCCAGTTCATTGCCAAAGAAGGGCGCTTCCGAAAAGTCTGCCAACACCCGACGCAGGCTCCAGAAGATTCCGTAGTCGGGCGTCTTTGATAGGGCGGGTGTGGCCGCAGATTCGGATGGCTCCTCAAATGGGGCGGATTGCTCGGACTTCACCAGGCTCGGCACGTAACGACAGAGCAGAAAGGCAAAGACGCTGGCGACGGCCATGCCCGTGACATTGCCGATCACGGCGGGTAAGCCCAGTGGATTGCAGACGTAGTTAACGATTAGTAAACACATTGGGGTGACAAGAATGGCACCCATGATGGCTCCGTTGATCGTCACTTTCCAGCCACCGCCAAACATCAGCACCATCGCCGCTGGCAGTGAAACAAAGGCTGCAAACGTCGGTTGCCAACGGGTGGCCGTGACCGTCCAGCCCCACAGCAGGTTACTCAGCAGCAGTCCAAGCAGCGAACTGGTGATCAGCCACGGCCATAGCCCGCTGCCATAGGAGATTGCAAAGCCTTGCCAGGATTTCCCCGTTCGATTGGCCCAGTAACCCAGATAGGCTCCCGCCAAGAGTCCAATAGAGGCGAACTCGTGCTTGTAGAATGCAACCTCGCTGATGTCTCCCAGTACCCAGCGCAACCAGGCACTCGGCTCGGGGAGGCTCGTCACCATGTGACTGTAGTCTGGCCAATGGGCTGACCAGGAAGAGCGGTTGGTGAATGAAAGCCAGATAATCAGGAGTGTTGTGCCGATCATCAGCAGGAAGATCGCAGTATCAAGCGGCGATCTGCTGGCAAGTCGGTTCAGCCGATGTTTTTCGGTTGCGGTATCCATGAGTGATGACCCCTTATCAGCGCGGGAGACAAGGGTGTTGGGTGTAACCGAGCATTTGATCGTAGAGATCGGCTCGACGATCGCGATGCAGATCGTTCAAGTTGTTCCAGATGGGCGCGCTACGGGAGCTGGTCAGGTCTATGTCGGCAAACAGGATTTCCTGCTTGTCCGCTGAAGCTACTGCGCCAATCGGCCAGCCATTGGTGCCGGCAATCAGTGAGCAGCCCAGGTATCGGGCACCTCGTTCTTCGCCGATCCGGCTGGCGGCTGCAATAAACACGTTGTTGACGTGAGCTGCCGTCATCGTCAGATACGAAGCCATGCATTTGCCGGCGTCATCGAACAGGGGCGGAGGCGTCCAGACCCAGTTGTTCAAACTGCAAATGATGTCCGCGCCTTGCTGACTCAGGATGCGCGGCACTTCCGGGAACCAGATATCCCAGCAGATCAACAATCCGATACGGCCTATTGGTGTATCAAAAACCGGGAAGCCCAGATCGCCTGGAGTGAACCAGAGTTTTTCCAGGTTCCACAAATGGGCTTTCCGATATTTCCCGATAAAACCGTCAGGTCCAACAAGAACGCCGGTGTTGAAGAGCCGCATGCCGTCGCGTTCGGTCAGGCCGGCCACGAGGTAAACCTTGTGTTTGCAGGCGAAATCCATCCAGCTTTGCATGCTCGGTCCGCCGGGAACCGCCTCGGAGTGATCGAAAGCATCCTGCCGATTGCTGAAGAAATAGCCGGTATTTGTAAGCTCAGGCATAACGATGAGATTTGCCCCTTCATTGACCGCTTGTAGCGCCAGCTCCAGGCTGTGATGCAAATTCCCTTCACGATTCTCTATGCCGACTTGTGGGTCGAATTGCACGACTGCAACACGAACAGGACTCGTTGACTCACTCATTTGCGCTGACCTCTTATTATTGTTTTTCAACCTGTGTAGTTGTGTGTTTATAAGAGTTGAACCGGTGAGTGAGCGAAAGTCAGCGGCTTCCGTTAAGTGTGTAGTCCTTTTCCCAAGATGAACGAGGTTGAGCCAATACACAGCGTGCATCGACTCTTTAGCGGGGAAGGTCTAGGTCAGGTCCTGAGCTTGTATTCTGGATAGTCACTCATGGAAAAGCCGCCATTGAATGTGGCTTCGGTCTTATTGCAGATATGAATGACTGCATCGACGGCACCTCGAAAGCAAGGCTCTGTCCAGCCTGCATCGACTGAAAAAGACTCGCCAGAAAAATAGAGGCCAGAAATATGTGAAAAATCTCTGTTGTACTTCATCAAACCCACGGCGTCGTAGTAGGTTCCGGGCCTGTACAATTTTGCACACCCCAAAGCATTTTTATCGGTCATCCAGCGTTGGACGACTGCTTGATCAATGCCGATATAGGGAGAGAATTTTTCCTGGATATTGGCGGAGTTCATAAGGATTCGATCAAGCTCTTCTGCGCATTTCGTAACCAGCTCTTTGTCAGTGAAGGACGCGAGTTTGGTTGCGTCATCCTCCCATGTGTAACTAAGAAGGATGCAGTCATAGTTATAGCTATCGTTATAGCGATAGGTATAGATGTCATGAATGAAGCTGTCTGTGACGATGGCTTGTGGGATGTTGGTGTTTTTCGACAAGAATGATTTTTTTAACGGTGCATAGACTTTGCAACTGGTTTCCCAATGAGCGGTTTTATAGGCATTGATCGTTTCGAATGGAAGCATTTCTTGATTGAAGTTCTCGAGCTTGATTCGAGTCTCGATCAGCCATGAGGGAAGGGTCATGATGATTGAATCAAAGTCGTCGAATAATTCCTGAGTTTGCCCGGGGTGGCTCGATTTCCAGTTGTAGTAAACGCGTATTTTTTGATTGTCCAGTTTTTTCAGTTTTGTGACAGACGAGTCCGTGAGGAAACCGTTACTGCGCTCAAGGCAGTGTTCGTAGAAGGATTTTCCGGTTTCGTCTGTTTTCATGAATAACAGGCATTCATCCAAAGAGGCGAGCCCGATATAGCGAGGTCTGTCGAAACCCAGCCCCTTGGAGTCAAAAACGGCTTCGCTGTGCAGGTGTGGTGAGGCTATCGGTTCACCGGTCGCGTCCACTCGGCCATGAATCAGTTGCAGCTGGCTGCTGAATCCAAAAATTGCCGTACGCAGGGGATAAAGCGAGCAGACATCGTAGAAGGCGCCCCAGCTACCGTCACCGATGCCTATCGAATAGAAAATGGCGGACTCGTCCGGGGACATTCCCATCCCGCCGAAGTCTCCTGGCGAGCTTTCATGCCAAGCGTCTACTATTGGCATGCTGACCAGGTCGCGAAAAGAAATGCCCTCGTATTTTTTGACGATGTCAGCCCACATGGCTTCCCATCGTTGGCTGGCATAAACCTCTGCTACGTGGTGGGTCATGCGGTCAGCAAATGCTTTCCACTTGGCGTAAACCCGTTGAAGCTCCTCGCCAGGAGGTGGTGTCAGACCGTCTTCATTTGTCCATATCAACATCTGTGGAGTAGCGCCGCCTCCCATGCTTCCTTCTCGAAGATAGATGCCAGTCGACGTTACCCACTGGCTTCCGGGATTGGGGAAGTCTGAAATAGCCAAGTCAAACTCCTTGGCGTAGTAAGCCATCAGGGACTTACCTTCTTTAGGCGGTTCGTCTGCTTTGTTGAAGAAGGGCATACGCATCGCCCCCATTTCAAAGGGTGTATGACTTTCTACGGAGTTTCGGCTTCCGGGGATTGTAAGGTGTCTGCCGCCTATGCGCTTGGATTGTTCTATAAGCGTTATATTGGTAAAGCCGCAACGATAAAGCTCTCTGGCGGCAGTGAGTCCAGTCACACCTGCACCAATGACGCATATTTTATGATTGGGGTTGGACGCGTTTGCGATGCCGTGTTCTTGTTCTACTAATGCTCGATAGTCAAAACATAAGTCTGGCGGGTTCGGGAAACGAGCGCTCCACTTGTTATCAGATGAGCGCTTTGTTCGAATGATATCGTTAGCAATATGTGACGGGTAGTTGTAACTGGAGCCGATAGTCATTGTTGATCTTCCCTGATGTGTGCATATTTTGTTTGCAGGGATGTATGTTGAGGTCTTGAGCAGTCGGCTAACAAGTGTAAGGCTGAGTTATCTATTACTCTGGTTTCCGATTTTCTCGTAGGATAAAGGCTCGCGAAGCGAGGTGTTGCGTTTAGATCGCAATGTCGAGTTGGAATTGTTAGTTACATAACGCTGCTGAAACAGGCGCCGCTCCTCAGTCGTCTGCTGGAAATGCAGTCCCACGGCGCGGGCGCACAAGCCGTAACGGTCTACGTGAGGCGCGGCGGACCCTTTCCATGGGGCTGCCGCGTCCTCATTGAGCCGGGGCCGGGAATTCCAGCAGGTCTCCGTCGTTCGGGATCAGCAGGCGCGCCTCGAGGCTGGCCTGTTGGGCGGCGCTGGCCAGTGACTGGCGTGTCACGGGGCAGTGGCTGAGTGCTTCAAGGTGATTGGCGACTACTGTGCCTGATGACTGCTGAGTGAATGCAAGCACCTCATCAATCCCCATGATGATGTCCCCACCCAAATCGAAACGCGCGCCGCCAGCCGGCACCACAGAAACGTCTGGGCGGTGGCGCGCAACGAACGCCTGAACGGCCGGCGTGAGCAGCGTATCGCCCGTCAGGTAGAGGCTTGGCTCGCCAGGCATTTCAATCAAATAGCCCACGCCATGTTCCATCATCTTGCCGACCAGTCCCCGCCCATGGGTGCAGCGAATCGTGCGGATCTGACCTCCGAGGAGGGCGCTCGGTTGCTCGTGATCAGCCGGTAAAGGCTGAACATTCAAATCATGCTCGGTCAGATGGGCAGCGTCGTGCGGCGTGCAGATGACTGGAATTCGAGTCTCGCGCAGCCACTTCTTGGCGGCGCGATCGAGGTGGTCGAAGTGTCCTTTCTGGCAATGGG
Source organism: Pseudomonas sp. GW822-FHT02D10 (assembly GCF_058802345.1). NCBI lineage: Bacteria > Pseudomonadati > Pseudomonadota > Gammaproteobacteria > Pseudomonadales > Pseudomonadaceae > Pseudomonas > Pseudomonas sp. GW822-FHT02D10. Next base: position 393,593 of record NZ_JBXAOB010000003.1, on the reverse strand, counting down.
TAATCAGGCAGTGGGTGACGGACTCCAGTGCGGCCGATGCCGAGCCGGGTAGCTCGACCAGTGGGTTGCGGTCTCTTGCGCTGAAGATGCGCAAGGGTGGAAGTGCGTGTTTTCGAGCCAGCATCGGGTCGATCAAAATTCGATGGGGACCGAGTTCCACAATAATCGTCGCGTTGCGTAGCTGATGGATTTTCATGGCAGTACCTCTGGGAAGAGCCGCCATTGTGTCCAGTCGCGTTGCGCCACAGAATGGCAGGCCCAGACATAATTAATTCGATTTCAGCCATGACCCCACCTCTTCGAATCGGTTTGCTGCTTTTCCCTCGTTGCATGCCCGCCGGGTTGTTTGCGTTTGCCGATTTGTTGCACGCGGCCAATCGCCGAGCCTCGAGTACGCTCTTTGAAACGCGCTTCGTTGCAGTGCAGGCGGGTGCGGTTGAATGCGCTCAGGGCCTGTCGCTACACGTCGACAGCTCATTGGCGGAGGCTGATTTTGACGCGCTGTTGATCCCCGGTTTCTGGGCCGAGTCAGCGCAGCAGGTCGACGAGATGCTGGCCGCCAATGTCTCTTTGGTTGCGGCTTTGTCGGCACGTTCGAAGAAACTGCAGTTGTGGAGTTATTGCAGCGGGGTCTGTCTGTTGGCCGCGAGCGGGAAACTGGAGGGGCAGCCGGCGACAGTGACGTGGTGGCTGGCAGACGTTATGGCGCAGCGGCATAAGGCCGTGAAGTGGCAAAGCGAGCGTCACTGCATCATTAATGCGCTGACGGCTACCGCGTCCGGTGTGAACGGTTACTTGCCCATTGCTCAGGCCTTGATTGAGCGGTATGTCAGCCCGGAGGTGTTTCGCGACCTCACCAGGCTGATGGTGCTTGCGCGTCCGGCCCAGGCGCATAGCGCCTTTGCGGCCATGAGCCTGATCGAGCAGTCCAGCAAGCTACTGCGCCAGTTGCATGCACTGGTTGAGCAGTTGCCGGCTGAACAGATAACCGTGCAGCGATTGGCAGAGCATCTCGGCATGTCCGAGCGCACCCTGTCGCGTAAGGTGAGCAGTGAAACCGGTGTTGCCGTCGCAACCTATGCTCGCTGTATCAAGCTGAACCAGGTCAGCGAACGCCTCATCCTCACGTCCACTGCGGTCAACACGATCAGTGCGGAGTTGGGCTTCAGCAGCGACTCCAACCTGCGGCGCATGTTCAAGGAGCTGACAACGTTGACTCCGTTGGAGTACCGGCAGCGGTTCGGGCGGTATTGATGTGGAGGGCAGGGATGCCGGACTCGAACGCGAATACCTTGAAAAAGGGTCTGCAATGCAGACCCTTTTTTGTGCGCCGAGGAACCAATGTGGGATGTGTATTGAGCCCTTGGTTTACGCGGCCTGCTGAAACTGCTGCCGATACTGGTTCGGTGACAACTCCGTGTGCTGGCGGAACAGCCGGGCGAAGAAGCTTGCGTCGTCGTAACCGACTTCGTAGCTGATGGTCTTGATGCTTTTGCGGCTGGCGGACAGCAGGCCCTTGGCGGTTTCGATGCGCAGCCGTTGCAGGTAGTGCAGCGGCTTGTCGCCGGTGGCGGTCTGGAACCGGCGCATGAAGTTGCGGATGCTCATGCCGTGTTCGCGGGCGACGTCTTCGAAGCGGAACTTGTCGGCAAAATGCTCTTCGAGCCAGTGCTGGATCTGCAGGATGATCACGTCCTGGTGCAGCTTCTGCCCGCCGAAACCGATGCGCCCGGGTGAATAGCTGCGCTGCACTTCATACAGAATGTCGCGGGCCACGGCTTGGGCCACGTTCGCTCCGCAGAAGCGCTCGATCAGGTAAATGTAGAGGTCACAGGCCGAGGTGGTGCCGCCGGCGCAGTACAGGTTGTCGGCGTCGGTCAGGTGCTTGTCCTGATTGAGCTGAACGTTAGGGAAGCGCTCTTCGAAGGCGTTGAAGAAGCGCCAGTAAGTGGTCGCTTCCTTGCCATCGAGCAGGCCGGCCTCGGCGAGCCAGAACACCCCGGTGGCTTCGCCGCAGAGCACCGCACCGCGCGCGTGTTGCTCGCGCAGCCACGGCAGCACCTGTGGATAACGTTTACAGAGGGTTTCGAAATCGTCCCAGAATGCCGGAAGGATGATGATATCGGCGTTTTCCAGGCCACCGTCCACCGGCATGATCACGTCGCTGAAGCTGTTGACCGGTTTGCCATCGGGGCTGGCCAGGCGGGTTTCGAACGCCGGGGTCAGGCCGTGGCCCAGTTGTTTGCCGTAACGCAGGCTGGCCAGATGGAAGAAATCCTTGGCTTGCATGAGGGTGGAAGCAAAAACCCCGTCGATAGCCAGGATGCTGACGCGCCGCAAGGGCGTGGAGAGTTGGATAGACATATTCAATTTATTCTTATAGGGGAAAGTGGTCACCAAGCGGCTGGATCGTCTTATTTTTTGTCTGATGTGTCCAGTGTCCTGTTATCTACTGGAGGCTTAGGCTCTGGGATTCATTTGCGATTAACAATAATGACAGGTGCCCCGATGATCCCCAGAACCTTGTTCAGTTCCGAGCACGAACAGTTTCGCGACAGCGTACGAACTTTCCTCGAAAAAGAGGCCGTGCCATTTCATGCTCAGTGGGAAAAACAGGGCTATATCGACCGCAAACTGTGGAACAAGGCAGGGGAGGCGGGGATGCTCTGCTCCCATCTGCCGGAAGCGTACGGCGGGTTCGATGCGGACTTCCTCTACAGCGCCGTGGTGATCGAAGAGGTGGGGCGGCTGGGGTTGACCGGTATCGGTTTTTCCCTGCATTCGGACATTGTGGCGCCGTACATCCTGCATTACGGCAGCGAAGTGCTGAAGCACAAATACCTGCCGAAGCTGGTCTCGGGCGAAATGGTCACCGCCATTGCCATGACCGAGCCAGGCGCCGGCTCCGACCTGCAAGGGGTGAAAACCACTGCGGTGCTGGATGGTGACGAATACGTGATCAACGGCTCGAAAACCTTCATCACCAACGGCTTTCTCGCTGATCTGGTGATCGTTGTGGCCAAAACCGATCCGAAGGCCGGGGCCAAGGGCACCAGTCTGTTTCTGGTGGAGGCGAACACGCCGGGCTTCGAAAAGGGTAAACGCCTGGAGAAGGTCGGCATGAAAGCGCAGGACACTTCCGAGCTGTTCTTCCAGGACGTCCGTGTGCCCAAGGAAAACCTCTTGGGGCAGGCCGGGATGGGGTTCGCCTACCTGATGCAGGAATTGCCGCAGGAGCGTCTGACGGTCGCCATCGGCGGTTTGGCCTCAGCCGAGGCGGCGTTGCGGTGGACCCTGGATTACACCCGCGAGCGCAAGGCGTTCGGCAAGGCGATTGCGGACTTTCAGAACACCCGCTTCAAACTGGCGGAGATGGCCACGGAGATTCAGATTGGCCGGGTCTTCGTCGACCGCTGCCTGGAGCTGCACCTGCAAGGCAAGCTCGATGTGCCGACGGCGGCGATGGCCAAATACTGGGGCACCGACCTGCAATGCAAGGTGCTCGACGAATGCGTGCAGCTGCATGGCGGTTACGGATTCATGTGGGAATACCCGATCGCCCGAGCCTGGGCGGATGCGCGGGTGCAGCGGATTTATGCCGGGACCAATGAAATCATGAAGGAGATCATCGCTCGGTCGCTTTGATCGTGAGCTGACCGGGCGGCCGCCATCGCGAGCAAGCTCGCTCCCACAGGTACAGCGTAATCCTTGTGGGAGCGAGCTTGCTCGCGATTGGGTTCATGAATCGATCAAGGTGCCGGATTCGGGTGATCCTTGTGAATCGCCTCGATCCCCGCCAGCACTTCATCCGACAGCTTCAGATCGACACTGGCGATGTTGCTGTCCAGCTGTTCCAGCGTGGTCGCGCCAATGATGTTGCTGGTGACGAACGATTGCTGGGTCACGAACGCCAGGGCCATTTGTGCCGGGTCCAGGTCGTGTTCACGGGCCAGTGCCACGTAACGGCTGCATGCGGCTTCCGACTGCGGGTTGAAATAGCGGCTGAAGCGGCTGTAAAGGCTCAGACGACCTTTCGCCGGGCGAGCCCCACCTTCGTACTTGCCTGAGAGAAAACCGAACGCCAGCGGCGAATAGGCGAGCAGCCCGCATTGTTCGCGGATGGCGATTTCCGACAGGCCGATCTCGAAGCTGCGGTTGAGCAGGTTGTAGGGGTTCTGGATCGATACCGCGCGCGGCCAGCCACGGGCTTCGGCCAGGGCGAGGAAACGCATGGTGCCCCACGGCGTTTCATTGGACAGACCGATGTGGCGGATCTTGCCGGCCTTTACTTGCTCGTCCAGCGCTTCGAGGGTTTCTTCCAGTGGGGTGAGGTTGGCTTCGATTTTGTGTTTGTAGCCCAGCTGACCGAAGAAGTTGGTGCTGCGTTCCGGCCAGTGCAACTGATAGAGGTCGATATAGTCGGTCTGCAAGCGCTTGAGGCTGGCATCGACGGCTTCAGTGATGTGCTGGCGGTTGTGCCGCAGGTTTTTATCGCGGATGTAGTCGATGGTGTTGCCGGGGCCGGCGATCTTGCTCGCCAGAATCCAGTCGGCGCGATCGCCACGGCTCTTGAACCAGTTGCCGATATAGCGCTCGGTGGTGGCGTAGGTTTCAGCCTTGGGCGGCACTGGGTACATCTCGGCGGTGTCGATGAAATTGATTCCGGCGCTCTTGGCCCGTTCAATCTGTGCGAAGGCCTCTGCCTCGCTGTTTTGCTCGCCCCAGGTCATGGTCCCGAGGCAGATTGCGCTCACGTTCAGATCGGTACGGCCCAGCTGTCGATAGTCCATCGGGTAGTCCTTGGAGGAAAACAATCATAAAAGCAGGTTGAATTTTTTTTCGCAATCTGCATAATTGCGCACCTCTTTCTGCAGTGGAAGTGATGCGCCGCCTGCCGAAGAATCTTGCCGTTGAACGGACGCGCCGACCCGAGCCCCCGATAGCGTCTGTACCCGGCTGCCTTTGACTTGTCAAAGTACGCACTATTCAGTAAGATCCGCCGTCTAAATTTACAGGGCGGCCCCTGAGGCTATAAAGAATGAAAACTTTTACTGCTAAACCGGAAACAGTAAAGCGCGACTGGTTTGTCGTCGACGCTGCTGGTCAGACCCTGGGTCGTCTGGCCACCGAGATCGCGAGCCGTCTGCGTGGCAAGCACAAGCCTGAGTACACTCCTCACGTTGACACCGGCGACTACATCGTCGTTATCAATGCCGAGCAGATTCGTGTAACCGGTGCTAAAACCACCGACAAAATCTACTACTCCCACTCCGGTTTCCCGGGCGGCATCAAGTCGATCAACTTCGAAAAGCTGATCGCTAAAGCCCCTGAGCGCGTGATCGAGACCGCGGTCAAAGGCATGCTGCCTAAGAACCCGCTGGGTCGCGACATGTATCGTAAGCTGAAAGTCTATGCGGGCGCTGCACACCCTCATACTGCTCAGCAGCCCCAAGAACTGAAGTTTTAACGGAATAGTTCATTATGTCGGCGACTCAAAATTACGGCACTGGCCGTCGCAAGACCGCAACCGCACGCGTTTTCCTGCGTCCGGGTACTGGTAACATCTCCATCAACAACCGCTCCCTGGATAATTTCTTCGGTCGCGAAACTGCCCGCATGGTAGTTCGTCAGCCGCTGGAATTGACTGAGACTGTCGAGAAGTTCGATATCTACGTCACCGTGATCGGTGGTGGTGTAAGTGGTCAAGCTGGCGCAATCCGCCACGGTATCACTCGCGCTCTGATGCAGTACGACGAAACTCTGCGCGGTGCTCTGCGCAAAGCGGGCTTCGTTACTCGCGATGCACGTGAAGTTGAACGTAAGAAAGTGGGTCTGCGTAAAGCGCGTAAGCGTCCGCAGTACTCGAAGCGTTAATTCGCTTTCGCGTTCAAAGCGCCCAGTCTCCTCGCGGAGCTGGGCGTTTTTTTTGTTTGAAGATTTATGATGTGACAACTTGCCACATCCGTAGAGCCCCTATACTACAAGGCTTGGCGCTGAGGCCGGGTGGTAATTACCTTGTCAGAACTGGGGCTTTTCATTACCATTCTGCAAAATTTTTATAAGTTCAGATTTTTACTTAGTAGATGCCTGATTTAACAGGCCACAAAGCTGATGGGAGAGGACTGAATGAGCAATGACGGCGTGAATGCAGGCCGGCGTCGCTTCTTGGTAGCAGCCACATCCGTGGTGGGTGCTGCAGGAGCGGTGGGGGCTGCGGTCCCGTTCGTGGGGTCATGGTTTCCCAGTGCCAAGGCGAAAGCCGCAGGTGCACCGGTGAAAGTGAATGTCAGCAAAATCGAACCAGGTCAGCAAATGATTGCTGAATGGCGCGGCCAGCCGGTATTCATCGTCCGCCGTACCCAGGAGATTTTGGGGAATCTCACAAAGATCGAGGGTGACCTCTCTGATCCAGACTCCAAGAATTCGGTACAACCGACTTACGTGGACCCCAGGACGCGTTCGATCAAGCCGGAAGTTCTACTGCTGATCGGTATTTGCACGCACTTGGGTTGTTCGCCGACTTTCCGTCCAGAAGTAGCACCCGCCGATCTTGGCCCGAAATGGGTAGGTGGTTATTTCTGCCCTTGCCACGGTTCCCACTACGATCTGGCTGGCCGCGTCTTCAAGTCGCAACCTGCGCCTTTGAATCTGCCAGTTCCCCCGCATTCCTATGAGTCGAACGACATTATTGTCATCGGCGTCGATACGGAGAAAGCGTGATGAGCAAGTTCATGGATTGGGTTGATGCGCGCTTTCCCGCCACTAAAATGTGGGAAGACCATCTCAGCAAGTACTACGCCCCGAAGAACTTCAACTTCTTCTATTTCTTTGGCTCCCTGGCGCTGTTGGTTCTGGTTAACCAGATCGTAACCGGTGTCTGGCTGACAATGAGCTACACCCCGTCGGCGGAAGAGGCATTCGCCTCCGTCGAATACATCATGCGCGACGTCGAGTACGGCTCGATCCTGCGTCTGCTGCACTCCACTGGCGCTTCGGCGTTCTTCATCGTGGTTTACCTGCATATGTTCCGTGGCTTGCTCTACGGTTCGTACCAGAAACCGCGTGAGCTGGTGTGGGTCTTCGGCATGCTGATCTACCTGGCGCTGATGGCTGAAGCCTTCATGGGTTACCTGCTGCCGTGGGGCCAGATGTCCTACTGGGGCGCCCAGGTGATCATCTCGCTGTTCGGTGCGATCCCGGTCATCGGTAACGACCTGACCCAGTGGATCCGTGGTGACTACCTGATTTCGGGCATCACCCTGAACCGCTTCTTCGCCTTGCACGTCGTGGCCTTGCCGATCGTGATTCTCGGTCTGGTGGTGCTGCACGTTCTGGCGCTGCATGAAGTCGGTTCGAACAACCCCGACGGCGTGGACATCAAGAAACACAAAGACGAAAACGGCGTACCGCTGGACGGCATTGCCTTCCACCCGTACTACACCGTGAAAGATATCGTCGGCGTGGTGGTGTTCCTGTTCATCTTCTGCTCGATCGTGTTCTTCTTCCCGGAAATGGGCGGTTACTTCCTCGAGAAGCCGAACTTTGAAGTGGCGAACGCCTTCAAGACCCCGGAACACATTGCCCCGGTCTGGTACTTCACCCCGTTCTACGCGATTCTGCGGGCGATTCCGGACAAGCTCATGGGCGTGGTTGCCATGGGGGCTTCGATTGCCATGCTGTTCGTCCTGCCGTGGCTTGACCGGAGTCCGGTCAAGTCGATGCGCTACAAGGGCTGGCTGAGCAAAATCTGGCTCTGGGTGTTCTGCATCTCCTTCGTGATTCTTGGCTGGCTGGGTGTCATGGCGCCTACCCCGGAACGTACATTGCTGTCGCAGGTGTGTACCTTCCTGTACTTTGCCTACTTCATTCTGATGCCGTTCTACACCAGGCTCGAGAAGACCAAACCGGTTCCGGAAAGGGTGACTGGCTGATGAAAAAGCTATTTGCTGTACTGATTCTTGCTGCTTTGCCTGTCTTGTCCTTCGCGGCCGAGCACGGTGGTCCAGAGCTGGAAAAAGTCGATATCGACGTCTCCGATAAAGCGGCAATGCAAGATGGCGCACGTACGTTCGCCAACTACTGCATGGGCTGCCACAGTGCCAAGTTCCAGCGCTATGAGCGCGTTGCCGACGATCTGGGGATTCCTCATGATCTGATGCTGAAGAACCTGGTGTTCACTGGCGCCAAGATCGGCGACCACATGAGCACCGGCATGCAGCCGGCAGACGCCAAGGCCTGGTTCGGCGCAGCGCCGCCTGACCTGACGCTGGTGGCTCGCGTTCGTGGGACTGACTGGCTCTACGGTTACCTGAGGTCTTTTTACGAAGACCCGGCTCGTCCTTGGGGCGTGAACAACAAGGTGTTCCCGAACGTCGGTATGCCTAACGTTCTGGTCGGCCTGCAGGGTCGTCAGGTGGTAGGATGCAAACAAGTTCAAATCGTCGAAAACGGCAAGAAGCAATATGACCCGTTGACTGGCACGCCGCTGACTCATGAAGCGTGTGATCAACTGACCATCGTGCCGAAAACCGGAGCGCTGAACGAAGAGCAGTTCGACGAGAAGGTCAAGAATCTGGTGACCTTCCTGGCCTACTCGGCCAACCCGGTGAAGCTGCAGCATCAGCGCATCGGTACCTATGTGTTGCTGTACCTGGCGTTCTTCTTCGTATTCGCTTACTTGCTCAAGCGTGAATACTGGAAAGACGTGCATTGATAAAGCGTTAAGCAATTGCTGTTAATCGTGCGCGCCCAAGGGCGTCTCTGAACGTGTAACGAGTCTGGTCATCCAGGCGTTACGAGAGGCGCCCTCTGGGCGCGCTCGTTTTTCCGCTCCCGATCATTTCAACAAGCGAGGAGGACCGCCATGGGCGTGACCAATCGGTTGGCCTGTTACTCCGACCCCGCCGACCACTATTCCCACCGAGTGCGCATCGTACTGGCAGAGAAGGGTGTCAGCGCCGAGATCATCAGTGTGGAGGCGGGTCGTCATCCGCCAAAACTGATCGAAGTGAACCCTTACGGCAGCTTGCCCACCCTGGTCGATCGTGACCTGGCGTTGTGGGAGTCGACCGTGGTGATGGAATATCTGGATGAGCGTTACCCGCATCCACCTTTGCTGCCGGTTTATCCAGTGGCGCGTGCCAACAGCCGTCTGCTGATTCACCGTATTCAGCGTGACTGGTGTGTGCTGGTGGATCTGATTCTGGATTCGCGGACCAAGGAGCCGGCACGTGTGCAGGCTCGCAAGGAATTACGTGAAAGCCTGACGGGCGTTTCGCCGCTGTTCGCCGACAAGCCGTTTTTCTTAAGTGAGGAACAAAGTCTGGTGGATTGTTGCCTACTGCCAATACTCTGGCGTTTACCGATTCTGGGTATTGAACTGCCGCGGCCTGCCAAGCCGCTGCTTGATTACATGGAGCGCCAGTTTGCGCGTGAGGCTTTCCAGGCGAGTCTGTCTGGTGTCGAACGCGATATGCGCTGAGGCTTAAGGAGCCGCTATGAACTCCAGTCGACCTTATTTGGTCCGCGCGCTCTATGAGTGGATTGTGGACAACGATTGCACCCCGCACATGCTGGTCAATTCCGAGTATCCGTCGGTGCAGGTGCCGCAAGGCTTTGCCAGTGACGGGCAGATTGTCCTGAACGTATCGCCTGCGGCGGTGCGTCATCTGCACATGGACAACGATGCGGTCAGCTTTGAAGGGCGCTTCGGTGGCGTGCCGCATACACTGTACGTGCCTATCGCTGCGATCCTGGGTATTTACGCCCGGGAGAACGGCCAGGGCATGGTGTTCGATCTGGAATCGCCTATGGAAGACGAGGAAGAGATCGAGCCGGACGATGATCTTCCGCCACCCGACAGCGAGCCACCGCGTCCCAGCGGCCGGCCAAGCTTGAAGGTAGTGAAGTAATAAAAAAGGCGATCCGCATGGATCGCCTTTTTTATTACGTAGGAGCTGCCGAAGGCTGCGATCTTTTGATTTTAAAAAGCAAAGTCAAAAGATCGCAGCCTTCGGCAGCTCCTACAGACCGTTCATCAGTCGATGTACTCGAACAGTTTCACAATCTTTTGTACGCCGGAAACGCCTTGCACCAGGTTGGTGGCCTGGTCGGCTTCCTGTTTGGTCAAAAGGCCCAGCAAGTAGACGATACCGTTCTCGGTCACGACCTTGATGCGCGAGCCGGGAATGCTGGCGTCGGCGATCATCTGGGTTTTGATCTTGGTGGTCAGCCAGGCATCGTTATTGCGGGCCAGTATCGACGAAGGCTGCATCACTTGCAGTTCGTTGTGCACGGTCTTTACCCGCTGAACCGCAGCGGCGGCTTGTCCGGCCAGTTCCTTGAGGTCCGGGCGTGGCGTTTGCCCGGCGAGCAGCACGACACCGTTGAAGCTGGTGACGATGATGTGCGAGCCATTGTCCAGGTCTGGGCTGGCCTTGGCCACGTTCACGCCGACCTTGGTTTCGATCAGGGAGTCGTCGATCTTGCTGCCGAAGGTTCGAGTGCCGCGATCGTCTTCAATGGGGGCTTCGCGGGTCGCGGTGAGTACCGAGGTGCAGCCGCTGATGCCCAAGCTTAGAGTCAAGGCCAGAAGGCCAAGGCGATTAAGGGTCATTCTTCACTCCCGAACAATTGGCTGTCGATCAAGTCGCAAAGACAATGGATCGTCAGCAGGTGGACTTCCTGAATACGTGCAGTGACATTGGCCGGTACGCGAATTTCAACGTCTTCGGGCAATAACAGCGAAGCCATGCCGCCGCCATCGCGTCCGGTCAATGCTACGACAATCATTTCACGATCATGTGCGGCCTGAATCGCTTGAATAATGTTTGCCGAGTTGCCGCTGGTGGAGATCGCCAGCAGCACGTCGCCGGGTTGGCCGAGCGCGCGGATCTGTTTGGAGAAGATTTCGTTGTAGCTATAGTCGTTGGCGATCGAGGTGATTGTCGAGCTGTCGGTCGTCAGCGCAATGGCCGGCAGGCTCGGGCGTTCGCGCTCGAAGCGGTTGAGCAATTCGGAGGAGAAGTGTTGTGCGTCACCGGCTGAACCGCCATTGCCACACGAGAGCATTTTGCCTTCGTTGAGCAGGGCGTTGACCATCACCTGGCTGGCTTGCTCGATGTGCGGTGCAAGTACGTCCATCGCCTGTTGCTTGGTATCGATACTGGCCTGAAAAAGCTGGCGAATTCGGGATTGCATGTCCATCTGTGTGACCTTAAGTAGCGCGGCTTGGTGGCACAGCAATGTGCGGCCCGCAAAGCAAAGAGCAAAAGTGTTGAGTGAAGATCGGCCTTGCCTTTGAGCAGTCAGCTGTCAAAGGCGTTCCTTAGCCAGTTCAAATGAGCCGCGCTGCCGTCTATGGCAACTACGTCGAAACGGCAGGGGGAGTTGGCCCAGCGCGACTCGCGCTGCAGAAAATACTGCGCGGCGAGTATCAATTTCTGACGCTTGCGCGCATCGATGCTGCCGAGCGCGCCACCCCATTGGGTGTTTTGTCTGTAACGGACTTCGACGAATACTACTGTATCGCCGTCAAGCATGACCAGATCAAGCTCGCCGCGTTTACACAACCAGTTCTGCGCCAGGAGGCGCAGACCTTGTTGCTGGAGATGCTTGAGCGCCTGGCTTTCAGCCTCTCGACCGCTTTGTTGGCGTGACCTGTCGGGCATCAGCGTGGCGTGTCGGGCAGGCGTTGAACCTGACCGTTGATGAACTGTGCCCACGGCAGCTGACGTTGAATGCGTTGCGACGATGTCATGCTCAGGCTGCCCGACTGACCTTCGACGCTGCTGTCTGGCAGTGCCTTGAGTTGGCCCAGGCGCGGAGCCAGGCGGTAGGCGTCGACACCCATCGCGTACAGGCGACCCAGGCTGCCTGCGGCTTGTGGCCATTGGGTGGTCACTTGCCTGCGCAGTGGGTCGTTGGCGTCCAGCAACCATGGGGTTTCGCAGAAGCGAATGCCGTTCATGTCGTTGTACTGGTTCTGGTCGCCACTGGCACTGAACACGTGGGAGGTGGCGTAAACCGGTACGTCACCTGCGTATTGGAAGTTCAGCGTTGGCTTGATCTGCTGGGCTTGTTGCGGTGTCGAGGCGAGGAAGATGAACTCGATGTCCTGACGGCGCGAAGGCTGTGCAGCAACCTGTGAGCCTACGGTGCTTTGCAGGCTCTTGGCGCGGCCTTCGCTCTGACGCAGCTGGAACAGATCGGCGATTTGCTGGGCCAGGGCCACCGGCTGATCAACACGCTCGATACCCACGACGGTGCCGCCGTTGGCTTCCCAATCCTGGCGGAAGGCTTTGAGCACGCGATCGCCCCATTCGCCTTTCGGCACCAGGGCAGCGGCGCGGTGCAGGCCGTCGGCACGTGCCCGGCGGGAAACTTCGCGGGCTTCGTCTTCGGCAGCCAGGCCGAACTGGAACAGTTGGGCCGGACCTTGTTCGCCTTCGCTATAGTTCAGCGCCAACGTGGTGATCGGCAGTTGCGGGCGAGCGCTGAGTTGTTTGACCAGCGGTTTTTCCAGCGGGCCGATGACCAGTTGCACGCCGTCGGCTTGTGCCTTGCGATAGAAGTCGTCCAGCGAAGTCAGGCGCGAGCTGTCATAGAACTCGATGGCAGGCGGCTTCTGTCCGGCTTGTTGGGCCTGATAGTGCGCGGCCATGAAACCTTCGCGCAGGGCTTTGGCGACCGAAGCCAGCGGGCCGTCTTGCGGCAGCAGCAGGCCGATCTTGCTGACCGGTTGGCTTGCCAGTTCCTTGAGTTTGGTCAGCGGCAGTGGCAGCACAATGGCGGCAGGGTGTTTAGGGTGCTGGGCGCGCCAGTTATCGATGGCGGCCTGTTGCTGTTCCAGCGTAGCGGCGTTTTTCACCGCCACGGCCAGGCTCATCCAGCCGCCGAGGTCGTCGGTGGTGATGGGTTGCAGTTGATCGGTTGGCAGCGACGCAATGAGTGCCCAGATGGCCTCATGGTTTTTACTGGCCGCATCGCCGCTAAGCATTGGGGCGATGAAGATGCGCTCGCGGGCGGCGGCCAAGGTCTGGCCGTCAGCTTCAAGGGCGCGGGCATGCACGGTGCCGGTGCGCACTTGCTGCTCGACCGGCATTTCACTCAGGCGTTGCAGGCTCGGATGGCTCAGGGCGGTCAGCGCCGCCTTGGGCTGGTTGCGAGTCATCGCCAGTTCGGCGGCCAGGGTGCTGGCAAAAACCTGTTGGCCGGGCTTCAGTTGGTCCATCGGGACCTGTTGAAGTATTTGTGCAGACTGGCCGGCGTTGCCCTGGCGGTAGGCCAGGTCTGCCGCGCTCAGGCGCAACAGGGCGGCCTTTTCCGGAGTGTTGTTGGTGGCAGCCTGTTCGAGCAGTTGCTCGATACTGGCATCCGTGGTCCGTGGAAGGTCGCCAAGGCTGGACGAGGGCGAGCTGGCGCAAGCCGCCAACAGGGCAGCGAGGCAGAGGGCAGAGAACAGCCGCAGGCAAGCGATCATGTAATGTTCCTGATACTCGATCAAATTAGCGTGGAATTGTACCCAAGCACTGGCCGGGGCGCGATGTTACTGGCGTTAAACGTTCAATTTAGATCGTGTAAATGTTACCGAGCTCAACAAAAGGGCTCGGCGCAAGATGATCGCTGCGCGCATTCAAAGCACTTCTACGCGCTACAATGCCGGTTTTACCGATCATGAGGTGTGCGCTTTGACTGCTCCAGGTGCTTTGAATTCCGCTGCTGGCTCGCTTTATGTGGTGGCGACGCCCATCGGCAACCTGGACGACATCAGCGCGCGGGCACTGAAAATACTGCGTGAGGTGGCGTTGATCGCTGCTGAAGACACGCGTCACTCCTTGCGGTTGATGCAGCATTTCGGGATCGCCACGCCGCTGGCAGCCTGTCATGAGCACAACGAGCGCGATGAGGGCAGTCGCTTCATCACGCGCTTGCTGGCCGGTGACAATGTCGCGCTGATCTCCGACGCGGGTACGCCGCTGATCTCCGATCCGGGTTATCACCTGGTGCGTCAGGCGCGGGCGGCAGGTATCAATGTAGTACCGGTTCCCGGTGCTTGCGCGCTGATTGCGGCCTTGTCTGCGGCGGGGTTGCCATCTGACCGGTTCATCTTCGAAGGCTTTTTGCCGGCCAAGGCCGTGGGTCGACGTGCGCGTCTGGAGACCATAAAAGAAGAGCCGCGCACGCTGATCTTTTACGAAGCGCCGCACCGGATTCTTGAGTGCTTGCAGGATATGGAGCTGGTGTTCGGTGCAGAGCGTCCGGCCTTGCTCGCTCGTGAGCTGACCAAAACCTTCGAAACCCTCAAGGGGCTGCCGTTGGCCGAGTTGCGGGCATTCGTTGAAAACGATAGCAATCAGCAGCGCGGCGAGTGCGTGGTGTTGGTGGCGGGTTGGTCGGCGCCAGAGAGTGAGGAGGCAGTGAGTAGCGAGGCGATGCGTATTCTCGATCTGTTGCTCGAAGAAATGCCACTCAAGCGTGCCGCGGCTCTGGCGGCGCAAATTACCGGTGAACGCAAGAATGTTCTCTATCAAGTCGCCCTGGATAAACAGAAAGGCGAGTAAGAACGCGGGTTGCAGGGCGGCAAAAGGCTTTTATCGCTTGTTCTTCGGGCTCTCTGCCGTTAACCTTTGCGGCGGAGAGTCGATTGGACAGTCGCTGCCCTCTATGAAAATTAGGGGGGGGAGGAAAGTCCGGGCTCCATAGGGCGAAGTGCCAGGTAATGCCTGGGAGGCGTGAGCCTACGGAAAGTGCCACAGAAAATAACCGCCTAAGCACTTCGGTGCCGGTAAGGGTGAAAAGGTGCGGTAAGAGCGCACCGCACGACTGGCAACAGTTCGTGGCTAGGTAAACCCCACTTGGAGCAAGACCAAATAGGGTCCCAAGGCGTGGCCCGCGCTGGGACCGGGTAGGTTGCTAAAGATGTCCAGTGATGGCCATCGTAGACGAATGACTGTTCAAGACAGAACCCGGCTTATAGATCGACTCTCCACCTTTTTTTCCTTCTGCTTGAATCATAGGCAGAAGGACTTGGTAATACTGATTAGCCACCTGCTGATCCCCTGGTAGTGGCATCGATGTAATGGCGATTACCCTCCCTGCTTGAATCAATAGCAGAAGCGCTTTTGTAATACCGAAAAAATCTTACTCTTAACAAATCACTTTAACTTCTGAACGTAGCCTTCAGTGCTGCTTCAAGTTATCGGGCTCAAACATCCGCCAAATACTCGTAACACCTCCTTTTACAGCGCTAAATCTCCGATCTGTAAGGGTTTTCCTTTAATCCGCGCCTTGACGGTGTGGTGGGCGCATTCCTATAGTGTGCGCAAGTGGCGGAAAGTGGCATGAAGTGGGTTTTTTGAGCGTAAAACGCTAGAATTTGGAGAAGCGCTGACGTGTTTCGCGGAGCTAACGCTATCAGTCTCGATGCAAAAGGCCGTCTCGCCATGCCGAGCCGGTATCGTGACGAGCTCGTTTCGCGAAGTTCCGGGCAATTAATTGTCACAATTGATGCCGTTGATCCTTGTTTATGTGTTTACCCACTCGATGAGTGGGAGCTGATTGAAACCAAACTGCGCGCACTGCCTTCGCTCCGCGAAGAGAACCGCCGTTTGCAACGTTTGCTGATTGGTAATGCCGTCGACCTCGAGCTCGATGGCAGTGGTCGTTTTCTGGTTCCACCGCGTCTGCGCGAATACGCCAGGTTGGATAAGCGCGCGATGCTGGTAGGCCAACTGAACAAGTTCCAATTGTGGGACGAGGATGCCTGGGATGCGGTTTCTGCTGCTGACCTGGCTGCTATTCAACAACCGGGCGCTATGCCTGATGAACTGCGTGATTTGATCCTGTGACTATTGATAGCGGCTTTAACCACATCACCGTACTGCTTGACGAAGCCGTTGAGGCTCTCGCCGTACGCCCTGATGGCTGCTATCTGGATGGCACGTTCGGGCGCGGCGGCCATAGTCGCCTGATACTCAGCCAGCTCGGTCCCGATGGTCGGTTGCTGGGGTTCGACAAAGATCCTCAGGCGATTGCCACCGGGCAAACGCTAGCGGCCGAAGACGGCCGCTTTGTCGTTGTGCAGCGCAGCTTTGCCGAGCTCGGTTCGGAAGTTGCCGAGCGCGGTCTGGCCGGCAAGGTCAGCGGCGTTCTGCTCGACCTGGGCGTGTCATCGCCACAGCTCGACGACCCGGAGCGTGGCTTCAGCTTCCTCAATGACGGCCCGCTGGATATGCGCATGGACCCGTCTCGCGGGATCAGCGCGGCAGAGTTCGTCAACACCGCGCCCGTCGAAGAAATCGCCCGCGTGTTCAAGGAATACGGTGAAGAGCGTTTCTCCGGCCGTATGGCCCGTGCCGTGGCCGAGCGCCGTGACATCAAGCCGTTCGAGCGCACTGGCGATCTGGCTGAAGTCCTGAAAGTCGCCAACCCTGCCTGGGAAAAGGGCAAGAACCCGGCTACCCGTGCGTTCCAGGGCCTGCGAATTCACGTCAACAACGAACTGGGCGATCTGGAGACCGGCCTCGAAGCCGCGCTGGAAGCCCTCGAAGTGGGCGGTCGTCTGGTGGTGATCAGCTTCCACTCGCTGGAAGACCGTATCGTCAAACTGTTCATGCGCAAACTGGTCAAGGGTGAAACCGATAACCTGCCGCGCAACCTGCCGGTACGTTTCGAAGCCTTTGTGCCGAAAATCAAAATTCATGGCAAACCGCAATTCGCCGGCGAAGCCGAGCTCAAAGCCAACCCTCGTTCCCGTAGCGCCGTCATGCGTGTCGCGGAGAAACTTCGGTGAGCAAGCTCTTCGCCAAGCCACTTCCTGGCGGAAGCTTTTTCATGCTGCTGCTATTTATCGCTGTATTGGTCTCCGCGATTGGAGTTTCCTATAGCGCGCACTGGAACCGTCAGCTGCTGAACTCGCTGTACAACGAGTTGAGCGTGCGCGACAAGGCGCAGGCAGAGTGGGGCCGGTTGATTCTTGAACAGAGCACCTGGACTGCCCACAGCCGCATCGAAATATTGGCCACCGAACAACTGAAGATGCGCATTCCCGGCGCCGCTGAAGTACGAATGGTGGCGCCATGATGAAACTCGAAGGGGCACTCTTTCCCTGGCGGTTTCGCGTGGTGCTTGGTTTGCTGGGTGTCATGGTGGCAGCCATCGCCTGGCGCATTATCGACCTGCAAGTGGTCGACCGTGACTTCCTGATTGGTCAGGGCGACGCGCGCAGCGTTCGACACATCCCGATTCCGGCTCACCGTGGTTTGATCACCGACCGTAACGGCGAGCCATTGGCCGTGAGTACCCCGGTCACCACCCTGTGGGCCAACGCCAAGGAAATGCAACTGGCCAAGGAAAAGTGGCCGGCACTGGCGGCTGCCCTGGGTCAAGACCCTAAAGCCCTGACCGAACGACTCGAAGCTCAGGCCAATAAAGAATTCATCTATCTGGTGCGCGGGTTGACCCCCGAGCAGGGCCAGGTCGTGCTCGATCTGAAAGTGCCAGGTGTTTATGGCATCGAAGAGTTCCGGCGTTTCTACCCGGCCGGTGAAGTCACAGCGCACATGGTCGGCTTTACCGACATCGATGACCACGGGCGCGAAGGCGTGGAACTGGCCTATGACGAATGGCTGGCCGGTGTCGCCGGCAAGCGTCAGGTCATCAAGGACCGGCGCGGCAGACTGATCAAAGATGTTCAAGTGACCAAAAACGCCAAGGCTGGCAAGCCCTTGGCGTTGTCGATTGACCTGCGTCTGCAATACCTGGCGAACCGCGAACTGCGCAACGCGATCATCGAGAACGGTGCCAAGGCTGGCAGCCTGGTGATCATGGACGTCAAGACCGGTGAGATCCTCGCCATGGTCAACCAGCCGACCTACAACCCGAACAACCGTCGCAACCTGCAACCGGCGATGATGCGCAACCGCGCCATGATTGACGTGTTCGAGCCGGGTTCGACCATGAAAGCGATCTCCATGAGCGCCGCGATCGAAACCGGCCGCTGGAAACCGAGCGACACCGTCGAGGTATATCCAGGCTCCTTGCAGATTGGTAAGTACACCATCAAGGACGTCTCCAAGACCGAAGGTCCGGTGCTCGACCTGACCGGTATTCTGATCAACTCCAGTAACGTCGGCATGAGTAAGGTCGCCTTCGATATTGGCGGCGAAACCATTTTCCGCCTGGCGCAGAAAGTCGGCCTCGGCCAGGACACCGGCCTGGGCTTCCCGGGCGAGCGTGTCGGCAACCTGCCGAATTATCGCGAATGGCGCAAAGCCGAGACGGCCACGCTGTCGTACGGCTATGGCATTTCGGTAACCGCGATTCAACTGGTCCACGCCTTCTCGGCGCTGGCCAACAACGGCCGTATTGCACCGCTGACCCTGATCAAGACCGACAAGGCAGCGCAAACCACCCAGGTGATTCCGGAAGCCGTGGCGAAAACCATGCAGGGCATGTTGCAGCAAGTGATCGAAGCACCGCGCGGTGTATTCCGTGCGCAAGTGCCGGCCTATCACGTCGCTGGCAAGTCCGGTACTGCACGTAAGACATCGGTGGGCACCAAAGGCTACGCCGAGAACTCCTACCGCTCGCTGTTCGCAGGTTTTGGCCCCATGAGCGACCCGCGCTACGCGATCGTCGTGGTCATCGACGAACCGAGCAAGGCTGGTTACTTCGGTGGTCTGGTTTCGGCGCCGGTGTTCAGCAAAGTGATGTCTGGAACCCTGCGTCTGATGAACGTTACGCCGGACAACCTACCGGCCACTCAGCAAGCCAACGCTGCCCCGGTCATCCCTGTTAAAACCAATGGAGGGCGCGGCTGATGTCTCTTAGCCTGAACAAGATTTTCGCCCACGCTGGCCGTGATCTGTTGATTCGCGAACTGACCCTGGACAGCCGTAATGTCCGTGCAGGCGACCTGTTCCTGGCCGTCCCCGGTGGCAAGTTCGATGGTCGTGCACACATTGCCGACGCCTTGCAGCGCGGTGCCGCGGCTGTCGCTTATGAAGTTGAAGGCGCGAGCGTTCTGCCGATTACCGAAGTACCGCTGATTCCGGTCAAGGGCCTGGCTGCGCAACTGTCTGACATTGCCGGGCGTTTTTATGGCGATCCGAGCCGTAACCTGAACCTGATTGGCGTGACCGGCACCAACGGAAAAACCAGCGTGACCCAACTGGTCGCGCAAGCGCTGGACCTGCTGGGTCAGCATTGCGGCATCGTTGGCACCCTGGGCACTGGTTTCTACGGCGCACTGGAAAGTGGCCTGCACACCACACCGAACCCGATTGCCGTACAGGCGACCCTGGCCGACCTGAAAAAGGCCGGCGCCAAAGCCGTGGCCATGGAAGTGTCCTCCCACGGTCTGGATCAAGGGCGCGTGACTGCACTGGCGTTCGATGTGGCGGTGATGACCAACCTGTCGCGTGATCACCTGGATTATCACGGGACGATGCAAGCCTACGGCGAAACCAAGGCCAGGCTGTTCGACTGGAGCGATCTGAAGTGCCGGGTGATCAACCTCGACGACGAATTCGGTCGGCAACTGGCCGCTGAAAAACGAGAGTCGCGCCTGATCACCTATAGCCTGGAAGACTCCGGCGCTTACCTGTATTGCCGTGAAGCGCAATTCGACGACGAAGGCGTGCGCGCTACATTGGTGACGCCGCAGGGCGAACACCATTTGCGCAGTACCTTGCTCGGTCGTTTCAACCTGAGCAACGTGCTGGCTGCTGTCGGTGCCTTGCTCGGTCTGGATTACGCACTGGATGAAATCCTCCATGTGATGCCAAAACTCGAAGGCCCGGCCGGTCGCATGCAGCGCCTGGGCGGCGGCACTCAGCCGCTGGTGGTGGTCGATTACGCCCATACCCCGGATGCGCTGGAAAAAGTCCTGATGGCTCTGCGTCCGCACGCGAAGGGCAAATTGCTCTGCCTGTTCGGCTGCGGCGGTGATCGCGATCGCGGCAAGCGTCCGCTGATGGCCGAAGTGGTCGAGCGTCTGGCGGATGGTGTGCTGGTCACCGATGACAACCCGCGCAGCGAAGACCCTGCACAGATTTTCGACGATATCCGCGCCGGTTTCACGGCAGTGGATAACGTCCGTTTCGTCGCCGGCCGTGGCCAGGCGATTGCCCAGTTCATCGCCAGCGCCAGCGCGGATGACGTGATTGTTCTGGCCGGCAAAGGTCACGAGGATTACCAGGAAATCAACGGCGAACGCCATGACTTCTCCGATCTGGTGGAGGCCGATCGTGCCTTGACCGCGTGGGAGGTGGCCCATGCTTAAAGCGTTGAAACTGAGCGAAGTGGCGGGCCCATTGGCTGGCCGTCTGCTGGCTGCCGATTGCAGCTTTGACGGCGTCAGCATCGACAGCCGTGCCATCAAGCCAGGGCAACTCTTTATCGCCCTGACCGGGCCGCGTTTCGACGGTCACGACTACCTGAACGACGTAGCATCCAAAGGCGCGGTTGGGGCGTTGGTCGAGCGTGAAGTGACCGGTACTGATCTGCCGCAATTGGTGGTCAAGGACACCCGTCAGGCTCTGGGGCAACTTGGGGCGCTGAACCGTGCGGCGTTTACCCAGCCTGTTGCGGCCATTACCGGTTCCAGCGGCAAGACCACGGTCAAGGAAATGCTCGCCAGCATCCTGCGCACCCTGGGTCCGGTGCTGGCGACGCGCGGCAACCTGAACAACGACCTCGGCGTTCCGCTGACCCTGCTCGAACTGGCCCCTGAACACACGGCGGCGGTGATCGAACTCGGTGCTTCGCGGCTCGGCGAGATCGCCTACACCGTGGCCATGACCAAACCCCATGTCGCGCTGTTGAACAATGCCGGAACCGCCCACGTCGGCGAGTTCGGCGGTCCGGACAAAATCGTTGAAGCCAAGGGCGAGATTCTGGAAGGGCTGGACGCCGATGGCGTCGCCGTTCTGAACCTCGACGACAAGGCCTTTGATATCTGGAAGAAACGTGCCGCTGGTCGTCAGGTGCTGAGCTTTTCTCAGCTTGATGCTGCCGCCGACTTCTATGCCAGCTTCATTATTGCTGATGCGCGCGGTTGCCCTGCATTCGAACTGCACACGCCGAACGGTGTTGCGCGTGTTCAGTTGAACCTGCTCGGTGGTCACAACGTCACCAATGCAGTCGCTGCCGCCGCCGCCGCTCATGCCTTGAAGGTGTCGCTGTCCCACATCGTCTCGGGACTCAATGCGGTACAACCGGTCAAAGGCCGGGGCGTGGCGCAACTGGCGACCAACGGCATGCGCGTGATTGATGACACTTACAACGCTAACCCCACCTCGATGTGCGCTGCCGTTGATATACTCGCCGGCTTTTCCGGTCGCACCGTTCTGGTGCTCGGAGATATTGGCGAGTTGGGCGAGTGGGCGGAGCAGGGGCACCGCGACGTTGGCGCGTATGCCAGCGGCAAGGTTTCCGCGCTTTACGCCGTTGGCCCGATGATGGCGCATGCCGTCGCAGCCTTCGGTGAGCAGGCTCGTCACTTTGCCAATCAGGCTGATCTGATCGCGGCGCTGGGCGCCGAACACGATACAAACACCACTATTTTGATCAAGGGCTCGCGCAGCGCTGCGATGGAAAACGTCGTTGCGGCTTTGTGCGGTTCGAGCGGGGAGAACCATTAATGCTGCTGTTGTTAGCGGAGTATCTGCAACAGTTCTACAAAGGCTTCGCGGTCTTTCAGTACCTGACCCTGCGCGGGATTCTCGGTGTGCTGACCGCCTTGTCGTTGTCGCTGTGCCTGGGTCCATGGATGATCCGCACCTTGCAGAACCGCCAGATCGGTCAGTCGGTCCGCAATGACGGCCCGCAATCGCACCTGTCCAAGTCGGGCACTCCGACCATGGGCGGCGCACTGATTCTGACCGCCATCGGCGTCAGCACCTTGCTTTGGGCTGACTTGCACAACCGCTATGTCTGGGTCGTGTTGCTGGTCACCCTGCTGTTCGGTGCCGTGGGCTGGGTCGACGATTACCGCAAAGTGATCGAGAAGAACTCCCGTGGCTTGCCGAGTCGCTGGAAATACTTCTGGCAGTCGGTGTTCGGTCTGGGCGCGGCGATCTTTCTTTATATGACCGCAACGTCGCCGGTGGAAACCACCCTGATCCTGCCGATGCTCAAGGACTACAGCATTCCGCTGGGCGCAGGCTTCATCGTCCTGACCTACTTCGTGATCGTCGGCTCCAGCAACGCGGTCAACCTGACTGACGGCCTCGACGGCCTGGCGATCATGCCAACCGTGATGGTCGGCGGCGCGCTGGGGATCTTCTGCTACCTGTCGGGTAACGTGAAATTCGCCGAATACCTGCTGATCCCTTATGTGCCGGGCGCCGGTGAGCTGATCGTGTTCTGTGGCGCATTGATCGGCGCCGGGCTGGGTTTCCTCTGGTTCAACACGTATCCAGCTCAAGTCTTCATGGGCGACGTCGGCGCACTGGCGCTGGGCGCGGCCCTGGGCACCATCGCGGTGATCGTTCGTCAGGAAATCGTCCTGTTCATCATGGGCGGTGTGTTCGTGATGGAAACCCTGTCGGTGGTCATTCAGGTTGCCTCCTTCAAACTGACCGGTCGCCGTGTGTTCCGCATGGCACCGATTCACCACCACTTTGAACTCAAGGGCTGGCCCGAGCCACGCGTGATCGTCCGTTTCTGGATCATCACCGTCATTCTCGTACTGGTCGGCCTTGCCACCCTGAAGCTGAGGTAGAACGAGTGTCTCTGATCGCTTCTGACCACTTCCGCATCGTTGTCGGCCTCGGCAAGAGCGGCATGTCCCTGGTTCGCTTTCTGGCGAACCGGGGCGTGTCGTTCGCCGTCGCCGATACGCGGGAAAATCCACCGGAGCTGGCCACGCTGCGCCGTGACTATCCGCAGGTGGAAGTGCGTTGTGGCGAGCTGGATGTCGAATTCCTCTGCCGTGCTGACGAGCTCTACGTGAGCCCGGGCCTGGCCTTGGCGACTCCGGCCCTGCAAGCGGCCGCGGCCCGTGGTGTGAAGCTGTCGGGTGACATCGAGCTGTTCGCGCGAAACGCGAAGGCGCCGATTATTGCCATCAGCGGTTCCAATGCGAAAAGCACCGTGACCACCCTGGTCGGCGAAATGGCGGCAGCGGCCGGCAAGCGCGTGGCAGTGGGCGGCAACCTCGGTACCCCGGCACTCGATCTGCTGAGTGACGACGTCGAGCTGTACGTGATGGAGCTTTCGAGCTTCCAGCTGGAGACCACCGATCACCTGGGCGCCGAAGTGGCCACCGTGCTGAACGTCAGCGAAGACCATATGGACCGTTACAGCGGCCTGCCGGCGTATCACCTGGCCAAGCACCGGATCTTCCGTGGGGCGAAGCAAGTGGTGGTCAATCGTCAGGATGCACTGAGCCGTCCGTTGATGGGCGAGGGCCTGCCGTGCTGGACCTTTGGTCTGAACAAACCTGATTTCAAGGCTTTCGGTCTGCGCGAGGAAAATGGCGAGAAGTATCTGGCCTTTGAATTCCAGAACCTGATGCCGGTGCGCGAGCTGAAAATTCGTGGTGCCCACAACCAGTCCAACGCTCT
This sequence comes from Pseudomonas sp. GW822-FHT02D10, assembly GCF_058802345.1. NCBI lineage: Bacteria > Pseudomonadati > Pseudomonadota > Gammaproteobacteria > Pseudomonadales > Pseudomonadaceae > Pseudomonas > Pseudomonas sp. GW822-FHT02D10. The sequence goes on along the minus strand of NZ_JBXAOB010000003.1, from coordinate 370,023 downwards.
TGCGGCCTTGGCCCTGGGGCACGCGGTTGGCCTGCCGTTCGACGCCATGCTCTCGAGCCTGCGCACCTTCGCCGGGCTTGAGCATCGCTGCCAGTGGGTCCGAGACCTGGACGGCGTGAGTTACTACAACGATTCCAAAGCCACCAACGTTGGCGCCGCTCTGGCCGCCATCGAAGGTCTGGGCGCGGACATCGAAGGCAAACTGGTGCTGATCGCCGGTGGCGACGGCAAAGGGGCCGAGTTCAAGGATTTGCGTGATCCGGTCGCGGCCAACTGCCGCGCCGTGGTGTTGATGGGCCGTGATTCCGAACTGATTGGTCAGGCCATCGGCGATGCCGTGCCACTGATTCGCGTCAACTCGCTGATCGAAGCGGTCGAGCAATGCCGCGCTATCGCCCAGCCAGGCGATGCCGTGCTGCTGTCGCCGGCCTGCGCCAGTTTCGACATGTTTCGGAACTACGAAGAGCGTGGGCATTTGTTTGTCCAATCCGTGAAAAATCTGGCCGCGGAGGACTTGGCATGAGCTTGAGAAACATCATCAAGCCGTACCCGTCGCCGATCATCACCGGGCGTGGTATTGATCTCGACTTCCCGATGCTCGCCGGTTGCCTGGCGTTGCTGGGGCTGGGGCTGGTCATGATCGCCTCGGCATCGACCGAAGTGGCGGCGGTGCAGTCGGGCAGCGCCCTGTATTACATGATTCGTCACCTGATTTACGTTGTGCTCGGCCTGGGTGCCTGCATCGTCACCATGATGATCCCGATCGCCACCTGGCAACGCCTGGGCTGGCTGATGCTGATTGGTGCATTCGGTTTGCTGGTGATGGTGATCGTCCCGGGGATCGGCCGCGAAGTGAACGGTTCGATGCGCTGGATCGGCTTCAGTTTCTTCAACGTTCAGCCTTCCGAGATCGCCAAGGTGTTCGTGGTGATCTACCTCGCCGGTTATCTGGTGCGTCGCCAAAAAGAAGTACGCGAAAGCTGGATGGGCTTCTTCAAGCCGTTCATCGTTCTGCTGCCGATGGCCGGTCTGTTGCTGATGGAGCCGGACTTCGGTGCGACCGTCGTGATGATGGCGGCTGCTGCGGCGATGCTGTTCCTGGGCGGGGTCGGGCTGTTCCGTTTTTCCTTGATGGTGGTCCTGGCGGTCGCGGCGGTGGTGCTGTTGATTCAAGTGCAGCCGTATCGAATGGCGCGCCTGACCAACTTTGCGGATCCATGGGCCGACCAGTTCGGCGCCGGCTATCAGTTGTCTCAAGCATTGATCGCCTTCGGTCGCGGCGAATGGCTGGGCGTTGGCCTGGGCAACAGCGTGCAGAAACAGTTCTATCTGCCGGAAGCCCACACTGACTTCGTGTTCTCGGTCCTGGCCGAAGAGCTGGGCGCCGTGGGTTCCTTGTGCACGGTCGCACTGTTCGTCTTTGTCTGTATTCGTGGCATGTACATCGGTTTGTGGGCAGAGAAGGCCAAGCAGTTTTTCGCCGCTTATGTCGCCTACGGCCTGTCGTTCCTGTGGATTGGCCAGTTCCTGATCAACATCGGGGTGAACGTCGGCCTGCTGCCGACCAAGGGTCTGACCTTGCCGTTCCTCAGTTACGGCGGCAGTTCGCTGGTGATCTGCTGCGCCTGTCTTGGCTTGTTGTTGCGCATCGAATGGGAGAGTCGAACCCACTTGGGCAGCGAAGAGATGGAGTTCAGTGAGAGCGACTTCGCCGAGGAGCCGACCCATGGGCGCTAACGTGCTGATCATGGCGGGCGGCACCGGTGGCCACGTGTTCCCGGCGCTGGCTTGCGCGCGCGAGTTTCAGGCGCGCGGCTATACCGTGCACTGGCTCGGGACGCCACGCGGAATCGAAAACGAACTGGTCCCGAATGCCGGACTGCCGTTGCATCTGATCAACGTCAGCGGCCTGCGTGGCAAGAGCAAGTTGTCGTTGCTCAAGGCACCTTTTGTATTGCTCAAGGCGATCTGGCAGGCACGTGCCGTCATTCGTCAGGTGCAGCCGATCTGTGTACTGGGCTTTGGCGGATATGTCACCGGCCCCGGTGGTGTAGCGGCCAAATTGGCCGGTGTGCCGGTCATCGTTCATGAGCAGAACGCCGTGGCCGGTACCGCCAATCGGTTGCTGGTGCCGTTGGCCGCGCGAGTCTGCGAAGCTTTCCCGAACACCTTTGCTGCCAGTGGCAGCCGGCGCACTACCGGTAACCCGGTGCGCACCGAGTTGTTCCTCGATACACCGCGTCCAGCCCTGGCCGGACGCAAAGCGCGTTTGCTGATCCTGGGCGGAAGCCTGGGCGCAGAACCGTTGAACAAATTGCTGCCTGAAGCCCTGTCGCTGGTTCCTGCTGAACTGCGTCCGGAAGTGTTTCATCAGGCCGGTAAAAACCACGATGAAGTGACTGCCGAGCGCTATCGCACGGCCGGTGTCGAGGCGCAAGTGCAGCCTTTCATCAAAGACATGGCCCAAGCCTATGGCTGGGCCGACCTGGTGGTCTGTCGCGCAGGCGCGCTGACTGTCAGTGAGCTGGCTGCTGCCGGTCTGCCCTCGATGCTGGTGCCTTTGCCCCACGCGATCGACGATCACCAGACCCGCAATGCCGATTATTTGGCTCGTGAAGGCGCTGCCTTCCTGATGCCGCAAAGAACGACTGGCGCAGCGGATCTCGCTGCACGCCTGACAGAGGTCTTGATGCAACCGCAACGACTTAACGACATGGCTGGCGCCGCTCGTCGCCTGGCCAAACCTGATGCAACCCGCAACGTGGTCGATATCTGCCTGGAGGTGGTTCATGGTTGAAAATCAGAAAGCCATGCCGCAACCGGAAATGCGCCGCATCCGTCGCATCCACTTCGTCGGAATCGGTGGTGTGGGCATGTGCGGGATTGCCGAAGTATTGCTGAACCTGGGCTATCAAGTGTCCGGTTCCGACCTGAAAGCAACGCCGGTGACCGAGCGTCTCGAATCGTTCGGCGCACAGATCTTTATCGGTCACCGCGCCGAGAACGCCGTAACCGCCGATGTGCTGGTGGTGTCGAGCGCTGTGAACACCTCCAACCCGGAAGTCGCGACGGCCCTGGAGCGTCGTATTCCGGTGGTGCCGCGTGCCGAAATGCTCGCTGAACTGATGCGCTACCGCCACGGCATCGCCGTCGCCGGTACTCACGGCAAAACCACCACCACCAGCCTGATCGCTTCGGTGTTCGCGGCCGGTGGCCTGGACCCGACCTTCGTGATCGGCGGCCGCCTGAATGCAGCGGGCACCAATGCCCAGCTGGGCACCAGCCGTTACCTGATCGCCGAAGCCGACGAAAGCGACGCCAGTTTCCTGCACTTGCAGCCGCTGGTGGCCGTGGTCACCAACATCGACGCCGACCACATGGCGACCTACGACGGTGACTTCAACAAGCTGAAGAAAACCTTCGTCGAGTTCCTCCACAACCTGCCGTTCTACGGTCTGGCGGTGATGTGCCTGGACGACCCGGTGGTGCGTGAAATCCTGCCGCTGGTCAAACGTCCGACCATGACCTACGGCTTCAGCGAAGACGCCGATGTGCGCGCCATCAATGTTCGCCAGCAAGGCATGCAGACCTTCTTCACCGTGCTGCGCCCTGATCGTGAACCGCTGGATGTCTCGGTGAACATGCCGGGCAACCACAACGTACTGAACTCGCTGGCGACCATCTGCATCGCGACTGACGAGGGCGTCAGCGATGAAGCCATCGTGCAGGGGCTGTCGGGCTTCCAGGGTGTCGGCCGACGCTTCCAGGTCTACGGCGAGCTGCCGGTCGAAGGTGGCAACGTGATGCTGGTGGACGACTACGGTCACCACCCGACTGAAGTCGCTGCGGTAATCAAAGCCGTGCGCGGTGGCTGGCCAGATCGCCGTCTGGTGATGGTTTACCAGCCGCACCGCTACAGCCGCACCCGCGACCTGTACGACGATTTCGTCAATGTGCTGGCCGACGCCAACGTGTTGCTGCTGATGGAAGTCTACCCGGCCGGCGAAGAACCGATCCCGGGTGCCGACAGCCGCAAGTTGTGCAACAGCATCCGCCAGCGCGGTCAGCTCGATCCGATCTACATCGAGCGCGGTGTCGACCTCGCGCCGCTGGTCAAGCCGCTGCTGCGTGCCGGCGACATCCTGCTGTGCCAGGGCGCCGGCGATATCGGCGGTCTTGCACCGAAACTGTTGAATAGTCCGTTGTTCGCGGGTGTCGTTGTCGCTCCTGGCGAGGGGAAGTTGAAATGACTGCTGCCTACGCTAACCTGTTCTCGACCATCGCCCCGAAAGACTTCGGCCGTGTGGCCGTGCTGTTCGGTGGCAAAAGTGCCGAGCGCGAGGTTTCGCTGAAATCCGGTAACGCGGTGCTTGAAGCCCTGCAAACCGCTGGCGTGGATGCGTTCGGCATCGACGTCGGCGACGATTTCCTGCAACGCCTGCTGAACGAAAAAATCGACCGCGCCTTCATCATTCTCCACGGTCGTGGCGGTGAAGACGGCAGCATGCAGGGCCTGCTCGAATGCGCAGGGATTCCGTACACCGGCAGCGGCATCCTGGCTTCGGCACTGGCCATGGACAAGCTGCGGACCAAACAGGTCTGGCACAGCCTGGGCATTCCGACGCCACGTCACGCGGTCCTTTGCAGCGAAACCGACTGTATTTTGGCGGCGACGGAACTGGGCTTCCCTTTGATCGTCAAACCGGCGCATGAAGGTTCAAGTATCGGTATGGCCAAAGTGACTTCGGCAGCTGAATTGATCGAAGCCTGGAAAGCGGCCAGTACCTACGATTCGCAAGTGCTGGTCGAGCAATGGATTCAAGGTCCGGAGTTCACCATCGCCACCCTGCGTGATCAGGTGTTGCCACCGATCGCTCTGGGCACGCCACACACTTTCTATGACTACGACGCCAAGTACCTGGCTTCCGATACTCAGTACCGGATCCCGTGTGGCCTCGATAGCGCCAAAGAACAAGAGCTCATGGACCTCACGGCAAAAGCCTGTGAGGCGCTGGGTATCGCCGGTTGGGGACGGGCTGACGTGATGCAGGACGCCGATGGGCAGTTCTGGTTCCTGGAAGTCAACACCGCACCGGGCATGACCGATCACAGTCTGGTCCCGATGGCCGCACGCGCCGCCGGTCTGGATTTCCAACAGTTGGTGTTGGCGATCCTGGCGGAAAGTGTTGCCGGTAACGCTGCCGGTAACAAAGAGCCGCGAGGTTAAACATGCAAGGCGCCCAGCTACGTCATCAGCCACCCGCACCCGGCCGCAAGCCGGTGCCGCGGGGTGCCAGCCGAATGGTGGCCAAAGAGCCGATGTCGGTGCGCCTGCCGAAAGCCGATTTTGGTTTTCTCAAAGCCTTGTTCTGGCCCGTGCTGTTGGTTGCGTTGGGGTTCGGTACTTACGAAGGTGCACAGCGCTTGCTGCCGTACGCCGACCGGCCGATCACCAAGATCAACGTGCAGGGCGATTTGAGTTACATCAGCCAGCAAGCAGTGCAGCAGCGGATCGCCCCGTACGTGGCGGCGAGCTTCTTCACCATTGACCTGGCGAGCATGCGTACCGAGCTGGAACAGATGCCATGGATCGCTCACGCCGAAGTGCGTCGCGTCTGGCCCGACCAGGTGGTGATTCGTCTGGAAGAACAACTGCCCGTGGCCCGTTGGGGTGACGAAGCGCTGTTGAACAACCAGGGGCAGGCGTTTACGCCGCGTGAATTGGCCAACTACGAACATTTGCCACAGTTGTTCGGCCCACAGCGGGCTCAGCAGCAAGTGATGCAGCAGTATCAGGTGTTGAGCCAAATGTTACGGCCATTGGGCTTCTCGATTGCCCGGCTGGAATTGCGTGAACGCGGCAGCTGGTTTCTGACCACTGGCGCGGGTAGCGCGGGCCCCGGGATCGAACTGTTGCTGGGACGCGATCACCTGGTGGAAAAGATGCGCCGCTTCATTGCCATCTACGACAAGACGCTTAAAGAACAGATTACGAACATTGCGCGCATCGACCTGCGTTATGCCAACGGCCTCGCCGTCGGCTGGCGGGAACCTGTAGCGCCCACGACGGCCCAACCCGCTGTCGCGAAGAATTGAGAAGAGGCAGGACCATGGCAAACGTGCAAAGCGGCAAAATGATCGTCGGTCTGGATATCGGTACCTCCAAGGTGGTGGCGCTGGTAGGCGAGGTCGCGGCCGATGGTCAACTGGAAATCGTCGGGATCGGTACTCACCCGTCCCGCGGTCTGAAGAAAGGCGTGGTGGTGAATATCGAATCCACCGTGCAGTCCATTCAGCGCGCGATCGAAGAAGCGCAACTGATGGCGGGTTGCCGGATTCACTCGGCGTTCGTCGGTGTGGCCGGCAATCACATTCGCAGCCTGAACTCCCACGGCATCGTGGCGATTCGTGATCGCGAAGTCAGCTCGGCCGACCTTGAGCGCGTACTCGATGCCGCCCAGGCCGTGGCCATTCCGGCGGATCAGCGGGTGCTGCACACGCTGCCGCAGGATTACGTGATCGATAACCAGGAAGGCGTGCGTGAGCCTCTGGGCATGTCCGGCGTCCGTCTGGAAGCCAAGGTCCACGTGGTCACCTGCGCGGTGAACGCGGCACAGAACATTGAAAAGTGCGTGCGTCGTTGCGGTCTGGAAATCGACGACATCATTCTCGAACAGCTCGCTTCCGCGTACTCGGTGCTGACCGATGACGAGAAAGAGCTGGGCGTGTGCCTGGTGGACATCGGTGGCGGTACTACCGACATCGCGATCTTCACCGAAGGCGCGATCCGTCATACCGCAGTGATCCCGATTGCCGGTGATCAGGTGACCAACGACATCGCCATGGCGTTGCGCACCCCGACCCAGTACGCCGAAGAAATCAAGATTCGCTACGCCTGCGCCCTGGCCAAACTGGCCGGCGCCGGTGAAACCATCAAGGTCCCAAGTGTCGGTGACCGTCCGCCGCGCGAGCTGTCCCGTCAGGCCCTGGCCGAAGTGGTCGAGCCGCGTTACGACGAGCTGTTCACGCTGATCCAGGCCGAGCTGCGTCGCAGCGGCTACGAAGACCTGATCCCGGCCGGCATCGTGCTGACCGGCGGTACTTCGAAGATGGAAGGCGCGGTCGAGCTGGCCGAAGAGATTTTCCACATGCCGGTTCGCCTGGGTGTACCCCATGGCGTCAGAGGCCTGGACGACGTAGTGCGCAACCCGATTTATTCCACCGGTGTTGGTTTGCTGATGTACGGCCTGCAAAAACAGTCCGACGGCATTTCCTTCTCGGGGATCAGCAGCAGTCGCGATAACTACAGCAGCGACGAGGCCAAGAGCCCGTTGTTCGATCGCATCAGAAGCTGGGTCCAGGGCAATTTCTAAAGAATTACCGAAACACCGTTATACCGTTGTAGGCAGTAGGCGCAGTAGGCGAAAAAACTAGAGAATGTAAGGAGAGGGAAAATGTTCGAACTCGTAGACAACATCCCCGCAAGCCCGGTTATTAAAGTTATCGGTGTTGGCGGTGGCGGCGGCAACGCTGTCAATCACATGGTCAAGAGCAACATTGAAGGCGTTGAGTTCATCTGCGCCAACACTGATGCCCAGGCGCTGAAAAGCATCGGCGCGCGGACCATCCTGCAATTGGGCACTGGTGTGACCAAAGGCCTGGGCGCCGGCGCCAATCCGGAAGTCGGCCGTCAAGCCGCACTGGAAGACCGCGAGCGCATCGCCGAAGTGCTGCAAGGCACCAACATGGTGTTCATCACCACGGGCATGGGCGGCGGTACCGGTACCGGTGCTGCGCCGATCATTGCCGAAGTGGCCAAGGAAATGGGGATCCTCACCGTTGCGGTGGTGACCCGTCCGTTCCCGTTCGAAGGTCGCAAGCGCATGCAGATCGCCGACGAAGGCATCCGTCTGCTGTCTGAAAGCGTTGACTCGTTGATCACCATTCCCAACGAGAAGCTGCTGACCATCCTCGGTAAAGACGCAAGCCTGCTGTCGGCTTTCGCCAAGGCCGACGATGTACTGGCCGGTGCCGTTCGCGGTATCTCCGACATCATCAAGCGTCCGGGCATGATCAACGTCGACTTCGCTGACGTACGTACCGTGATGAGCGAAATGGGCATGGCGATGATGGGCACTGGCTGCGCCAGCGGTCCGAACCGTGCACGTGAAGCGACTGAAGCGGCTATCCGTAACCCGCTGCTCGAAGACGTGAACCTGCAAGGCGCACGCGGCATTCTGGTGAACATCACCGCCGGTCCTGACCTGTCTCTGGGTGAGTACTCCGACGTGGGTAGCATCATCGAAGCCTTCGCTTCCGAGCACGCCATGGTCAAGGTCGGTACCGTTATCGATCCGGACATGCGCGACGAGCTGCACGTGACTGTGGTTGCCACAGGTCTTGGCGCGAAAATCGAGAAGCCTGTCAAGGTCATCGACAACACCGTTCACACCTCCATGGCCTCGCAGCCACAACAACAATCCCCTGCACGGCAGGAGCAGCCAGCGGTAAACTACCGTGACCTGGACCGTCCGACTGTCATGCGCAACCAGGCTCAGGCCGGTGCTGCGACTGCCGCGAAGATGAATCCGCAAGACGATCTGGACTACCTGGACATCCCGGCATTCCTGCGTCGTCAGGCCGATTGATGGAATGTATCAGGGCTATGAAGGTGATTGGTGTTCAGCAAAGGTCTGGTCTGCTATTATCGCCAGCCTTTGTTGATACCAGTTCGCAATTTGCGCTGAAGCGGCCCAAGCCATGATTAAACAACGCACCCTGAAAAATATTATCCGTGCCACAGGTGTAGGTCTGCACTCCGGGGAGAAGGTATACCTGACCCTCAAGCCCGCACCTGTAGACACCGGCATCGTGTTTTGTCGTGCCGACCTGGACCCTGTGGTGCAGATTCCTGCTCGCGCGGAAAACGTTGGTGAAACCACTATGTCGACGACGCTGGTCAACGGTGACGTCAAAGTGGACACGGTGGAGCACTTGCTCTCGGCCATGGCTGGCCTGGGCATCGATAACGCCTACGTCGAGCTCTCCGCGTCCGAAGTCCCGATCATGGATGGTAGCGCTGGACCCTTCGTATTCCTGATTCAATCGGCTGGCCTGGAAGAACAGGACGCCGCCAAGAAGTTCATCCGGATCCTGCGTGAAGTGACAGTGGAAGACGGCGACAAGCGCGCCACTTTCGTCCCTTTCGAAGGCTTCAAAGTGAGTTTCGAGATCGATTTCGATCACCCGGTGTTCCGTGACCGCATTCAAAGTGCCAGCGTGGATTTTTCCAGCACTTCGTTCGTAAAAGAAGTCAGCCGCGCCCGGACCTTTGGTTTCATGAGTGATATCGAGTACCTGCGCAAGCACAACCTCGCACTCGGCGGTAGCGTTGAAAACGCCATCGTGGTCGACGCGGATGGTGTACTGAACGAAGACGGCCTTCGCTACGAAGACGAATTCGTGAAGCACAAGATCCTTGATGCAATTGGTGACCTCTACCTGCTGGGCAATAGCCTGATTGGTGAGTTCAAAGGCTTCAAGTCGGGCCACGCACTGAACAACCAGCTTCTGCGCAAATTGATTGAGCAGACAGATGCCTGGGAAGTCGTGACCTTTGAAGACGCCAGCACTGCACCGATCTCTTACATGCGTCCAGTTGCGGCTGTGTAAGCAAAAACCTCTCTAGTTTTTAAAGGCTGCCTTCGGGTGGCCTTTTTTTATTGCCTTGATTGTTGTGTTGTCTGTGATGACCTCTTCGCGGGCAAGCCCGCCCCACAGGGGATCGTCGTCGAGCACAGATGCTCTGGGCACTGAAGATCAAATGTGGGATGGTCCGGGCGACGTTCGCTTGCCCGCGAAGAGGCCAGTCGCCGCGGCACAAATCCTCAGTTGGCAGCCTCCACCCGGTTACGCCCACGGTGCTTGGCCTGATACAGCGCTTTGTCGGCGGCGTACATCAGGTTTTCCAGGCTCTCGCCCGGTTGCCCTGTCGAGGTGCTGAGGCCGATGCTGACGGTGACCGGTGACTCGTCGCCTTCGAACGGCGGCAGTTGCTCGACTGCCGCACGGATATTTTCGGCAATCCGCAGCGCACCGGCGGTGTCAGTCTCGGCCAGCACCACAGAAAACTCCTCACCGCCATACCGTGCGGCGAGATCGGACGGACGACGAAGGTTTTCGCTGATGACCCTGGCGAGCACCCGCAAGGCATCGTCGCCGCCCTGATGGCCGTGGCGGTCGTTGAACGACTTGAAGTGATCGGCGTCGATCATCAGCACCGACAGCGGCTTGCCTGAGCGCTGAGCACGGGACCATTCGCGGTTCAGAGCCTGGTCGAGCGTCCGGCGGTTAGCCACGCCGGTGAGGGCATCGATGGCCGCCTGTTGCGCCAGTTCCTGCTCGGCGTGACGGCGCAGGCGCAACTCGCGGCACAGCAGCAAGGTCAGCCACATCAGGCCGATACACAGCACACCGGTGGCACCACTGATAACGTAGGCGGTGCGTTTCCAGGAGGCGAAGACTTCGTCCATGGAGAGCGCGACGATGACCGTCAACGGCAGGTTGCCGACGCGCGAGAAGGTGTACAGACGGTCCTGGTGGTCCGTGTTCGAGACGCTGACGAAGCTGCCACTGCCAGCACGCATGATGCGGATGACGTTGGGTCGACTGCCGAAGCTCTTGCCAATGCTGTCGTCCGTCAGCATGGGCTTCTGCGCCAGCAGAATGCCGTCCTTGTCGAGCACGTTGAGGGTGCTGTCGACGCCGATGTTCAAGCTGTTGAACAGCTCATCAAAGTACGCCAGGCGCATCGAGGCGGCGGCAACGCCGAGAAACTCCCCGGTGGGTGAAGAGATGCGCCGGCTGAAGCTGATGCGCCACTGATCGCTGTCGGCGCAGTCGCAATGGGGTTTGAACGGGCGACTGATAAACATCCCGGTGTCGCTGTTGGAAACGTGGGCCTGGAAGTAGTCGTGGTCGGCGAAGTTGGCGGGTTTTGGCTGAACCAGCGACGAATCGGCGATCACCTCGCCACGCTTGTCGAGCAACAGGATATCGCCCTTGAAACGTGCCGTGCTGGATCGGTCGAACAGCACCAGGTGACGGATCTGAGCGGAAACCTTCTGCAAGTCGTCGCGTTGGGCGGCAGCAATCAACCCTTGCAGTGACAGGTCATAGAGTTCGACGTTGCGCAACACATCGGCGTCGATCAGTTGCACGATGTTGGTCGCGCCGCGAGTGGCTGCTTGCATGGCAGTGGCGTGTTCGCGGATCAGCAGGAAAGTGACGATGGAGATGATCGCGATGACGGTCAGCGAGCTGCCGAGAATCAGCATGAATTCCGGTCGACGGGTAGTGCCCGTTATGTGGGTGTGCGGACGGCTTGCGCTCATGGTTCTGATTTCTGCAGAGGGACATCATCAGCGTAGTTCCCGAACGGGCCGGGCAGCATTGCAGATATCAGTTCGTTGATCGTTTGTGCCCAGCTCCCTGTATAGATCCCGGAGATAAAAAAGGCCAGCGAAGGTGCTGGCCATGGTGCAGAAACTTTCCTGGAGGGGGCGTGGGAGCGATAAGAGCGAGACCTGGGGGGTATCAAACCGGCAAATAGATCCCGAACGTATTTACGCCGTTATCACTGCGCGCAAACACATCGCCGCCGTGCATCAGCGCAATCGCCTTGACGATGGCCAGCCCCAGGCCATGGTTGGCACCGCTGTTGCTGCGCGAGGCGTCGGCCCGGTAGAAGCGCTCGAACAAGCGCGGCAGGTGTTCGCTGGCGATCGGCTCGCCAGGGTTGGTGACGCCGATGCACACCTGGTGTTCCTGAACATCGATCTGCACTTGAATGACCTGGCCGGGGGCGGTGTGTTGCACGGCGTTGTTCAGCAGGTTGATCAGCGCCCGGCGCAGGTGCGCAATCTCGATTTGCACCTGGGCGTCGCCGCTGACCTGAACCTTGACCTGAGCGTCTTCGAGAATGAAGTCCAGGTAGTCCAGGGTGGTGGCTACTTCGCCGGCCAGTGAGGTGGAGGTCAGCTGGGTGGCCTTGCTGCCTTGGTCGGCGCTGGCCAGAAACAGCATGTCGTTGATGATCGACCGCAGCCGTTCGAGCTCTTCGAGGTTTGATTGCAGCACTTCGAAGTAGTGTTCCGCCGAGCGCCCACGCGTCAGGGCAACCTGGGTCTGACCGATCAGGTTGGTCAGCGGCGAGCGCAGTTCGTGGGCGACGTCGGCGTTGAACGATTCGAGACGGGTATAGGCTTGCTCGACCCGCTCCAGCGTCGAGTTGAACGAGCTGACGAACTGGTTGAGTTCCGGCGGCAGAGGCGACAGTTGCAGCCGTCCGGACAGCAACGGCGGCGCCAGTCGTTGGGCTTCCTGAGACAACTTGATCAAGGGTTTGAGGCCGATCCGCGCCACCCAGTAACCCAGCACCGAAGCCAGCAGCACGCCGATGATCGCCAGGCTGATCAAGGCCGTCAGCAAGTGATGCTGAGTCTGGTAAAAGGTTTCGGTGTCGATGCCGATCATGAAACGCAGCGGTGGCCGTTGGTCCTTGGCCGGGAACTGGCTGACCAGGACCTTCAGCGGATAGGGGTGATCGGGCAGTTTCAAGTCACGCCTGCCCATCGGGCCTTCAGCAAAGGCGCGGATCTGTGGGGTGATGTTGCCGTATTCGTAGTTGGCATCGCCGCTGATGATCCAGAAACTGATGCGCTTGTCTTCTTCGCCGAGCAGCTTGAGTTTGTTGTTGATCTTCAGCCAATGCTCCGGCGTGCCAAAGCGCCCGACCGTGGATTCGAGCACGCTGTAACGCGCATCCAGTTCGGCTTCCGGCAACAGCGCCAGGCCCTTTTCGACCTGTTGGTACAGCGCCCAGCCGATCAACAGAAACACCAGCGCCGCCACCAGCGTGAACATGCCGCTCAGGCGCAACGCGATACTGTTACTGCGCACTGCGGCTCTCCAGCACGTAACCCATACCGCGAATGGTGTGCAGCAACTTCTCTTCGAACGGCCCGTCGATCTTCGCCCGCAGACGCTTGATCGCGACTTCGACGACGTTGGCGTCGCTGTCGAAATTGATATCCCAGACCATCTCGGCAATTGCGGTTTTCGAGAGGATTTCACCCTGGCGCCGGGCCAGCACGCTGAGCAGCGAGAACTCCTTGGCGGTCAGGTCCAGCCGCGTGCCGGCACGGGTGGCCTTGCGGCTGATCAAATCAATCCACAGGTCGGCGATGGTCACTTGCACCGGCTCATGACCGCCACTGCGGCGGGTCAAGGCTTGCAGGCGGGCGACCAATTCGAGAAACGAAAAGGGTTTGCCGAGGTAATCGTCGGCACCATCGCGCAGGCCCTTGATCCGGTCTTCCACGCGCTCGCGGGCGGTGAGCATGATCACCGGGGTCTGTTTGCGGGCACGCAGGGCGCGCAGCACGCCATAGCCGTCGAGGCCCGGCAGCATCACGTCGAGGATGATCACCGCGTAATCGTTTTCGAGCGCCAGGTGCAGGCCTTCGACCCCGTCCGGGGCCCGGTCCACGGTGTAACCCTGTTCGGTCAGGCCGCGGTACAGATAATCCGCGGTTTTCTCTTCGTCTTCGATAATCAGAACGCGCATGACCCGCCTCAGTGTGTGGTCGCCAGCGCAGGCGCTGGTGTGGACCGATGGAACACTCGCTCAAGCCATAAGTATATGACTGGCGTGGTAAACAGCGTCAGCGCCTGGCTGACCAGCAAACCGCCGACCACCGCGATCCCCAGCGGCTGGCGCAGTTCGGCACCGGTGCCATAACCGAGCATCAGCGGCAGGGCGCCGAGCAGGGCGGCGAGGGTGGTCATCATGATCGGCCGAAACCGCGTGAGACACGCCTCAAAGATCGCTTCTTCCGAGGACTGCCCACGATTGCGCTGGGCATCGAGGGCGAAGTCGATCATCAGGATGCCGTTCTTCTTGACGATACCGATCAGCAGCACCAGGCCGATCAGCGCCATGATCGAGAAGTCCTGGCCGAGGAGCCACAGCAAAATCAAGGCGCCGAGGCCAGCGGAAGGCAAGGTCGAGATGATCGTCAGCGGGTGCACGAAACTCTCATAAAGCACGCCAAGAATGATGTACACCGCCACCAGCGCCGCCAGAATCAGCCACGGCTGGCTGGCCAGAGAACTCTGGAATGCCTGGGCCGCGCCCTGGAAATTACCGTTGACCGAGGCCGGCATGCCGATTTCGTTCTTCGCCTGATTGAGCAAAATCACCGCATCGCCCAGCGCCACGCCAGGAGCGAGGTTGAACGACAGGTTGGCGGCCGGGAACATGCCGTCGTGGGCGATGGACAATGGGCCGATGGTCGGCGCATCGAAACGGGCCAGTGCCGACAACGGCACCATCTCGCCACTCAGCGGCGAGCGCAGGTAGAAGTAGGCGAGGCTTTCAGCCTTGCCGCGTTGGCGGGTGTCGAGTTCGAGGATCACGTTGTACTGGTTGATTTCGGTCTGGAACTCGTTGACCTGCCGTTGGCCGAAGGCGTCGTAGAGCGCTTCGTCGACATCGCTGGCGGTCAGCCCGAAGCGCGCTGCAGCGGCACGGTCGATGTTGATGTGGGTGATGCTGCCGCCCAGTTGCAGGTCGTTGGAAATATCGCGGAATGCCGCAATGCCGCGCAGCTTTTCGGTCAGGCGCTGGGTCCAGAGGTTCAGCGTCGGGCCGTCGTTACTCTTGAGCACATATTGGTACTGAGCGCGGCTGGGGCCGGAGCTGAGGTTGATGTCTTGTCCGGCGCGCAGGTACAGCACGATGCCCGGAATCTTCATCAGTTGCGGACGAATCCGGTCGATGAACGCACTGGCGGACACATCGCGGTCACCGCGTTTTTTCAAGGAAATCCAGAAGCGTCCATTGGCGATGGTCTGGTTGCTGCCTGATACGCCGACCGAATGGGAGAAGGTCTGCACCGCCGGGTCGGCAGCGACGATCTCGGCCAGGGCCTGGTGTTTTTTGACCATTTCCGGGTAGGAGACATCAGCCGCTGCTTCCGTGGTGCCAAGGACAAACCCGGTGTCCTGGATCGGAAAGAAACCTTTGGGGATGAACACATACCCGGCAATCGCCATGCCTAACGTCAGGCTGAAGACGCCCAGCATCAGCTTTTGATGGGCGAGGGCGCGGCGCAGTGCGCGCTCATAGAGCGCCAGCAGGCGTTCGCCGAAACCCGGTTTGGCGTCGGCGTCGTGTACCGGCGCACGCATGAACAGGGCGGCCATGGTGGGTGCCAGGGTGAGAGAAACCACCACCGAAATCAAAATGGTCGAGGTCGCAGTGAGGGCGAACTCCTTGAACAACCGGCCGACCACTCCGCCCATGAACAGCAGCGGAATGAACGCCGCGACCAGCGAGATGCTGATCGAGAGCACCGTAAATCCGATCTCGCCAGCGCCCTTGATTGCCGCTTCGCGCATGCCGTCGCCGGCCTCCAGGTGGCGGTGGATGTTTTCCACCACCACAATCGCATCGTCGACCACAAAACCCACGGAAATGACGATCGCCACCAGGGTCAGGTTGTTCAGGCTGAAGCCCATGATGTACATCAGCGCGATACTGGCGATCAGCGAAACCCCGAGCACGCTGGAGACGATCAGCGTCGCCGACCACTGGCGCAGGAACAGCGCCATCACCGCAATCACCAACAGAATCGCGATCAGCAGCGTGACTTCCACCTCGTGCAGCGAAGCGCGGATGGTCTGGGTCCGGTCGATCAGCACGCTGACCTGTATCGACGCCGGGAGCATCGCTTGAAGGCTCGGCAATGCGGTTTGAATCCGGTCCACGGTGTCGACGATGTTCGCGCCCGGTTGCCGCAGGATAATCAGGTTGACTCCCGGCCGATCGCCGGACCAGGCCTGGACGTAGGCGTCTTCCGAGCCACTGACCACGGTGGCCACGTCCCTGAGCTGGACCGGTGCGCCGTTCTTGTAAGAGACGATGAGCTGACCATACTCGTCGGGATGGAACAGCTGATCGTTGGTCGACAACGTGGAAATGCTCGACTCACCGTACAGCGCGCCTTTGGCCAGGTTGAGACTGGTTTTCTGAATGGCCAGGCGTACATCGGCCAGGGTCAGGCCGATGGCGGCGAGTTTGTCGGCCGAGGCCTGGACCCGAATCGCCGGACGTTGCTGGCCGGTGATGTAGATCTGGCCGACGCCGTCGATCTGGCTCAGTTGCCGCGCCAGCAGGGTTTCGGCGTAGTCGCTGAGTTCGGTACCGGGCATTTGCGTCGAACTGACGCTGAGGATCAGCACCGGGCTGTCGGACGGGTTGACCTTGCGCCAGGTCGGCAGCGTCGGCATGTCCTTGGGCAGTTTGCCGGCGGCGGTGTTGATCGCGGCCTGAACTTCTTGCGCGGCGGTGTCGATGCTTTTATTGAGGGTGAATTGCAGGGTCAGGTTGGTCGAACCCAAGGCGCTGCTGGAGGTCATTTGGGTCATGCCGGGAATGGCACTGAATTGCACCTCCAACGGCGTCGCTACCGACGAAGCCATGGTGTCGGGGCTGGCGCCGGGCAATCGGGCAGCGACCTGAATGGTCGGAAACTCGGCCTCTGGCAAAGGTGCAATGGGCAGGCGCGGGAAGGCGATCAAACCGAGCAGCACCAGCGCGAAGGTCAGCAGGACCGTGGCGACCGGATGGTCGATACACCAGGCAGAAATACCGCCATGGACCTTCATGGTTGCTGCTCCGCCGTAGTGCTTTGCGTGAGCGCTGGCGGCTCTCTGAGAATCTGCACGCTGGCACCGGGCTTGAGCCGCGACTGACCATCGCTGACCAGCACATCACCGGCCTGCACACCCTTGATAATGTTCAGCCCACTGTCTTGATAGACCATTTGCACCGGAACGGACTCGACCTTGTCGCCGTTGACCCGGTAAACGAAAGGCTGATCCAGCCCGCGCTGGACCACGCTCGGCGGCACCACCAGGGCATGCTTGTCGAGGGCGGTCTGGATCCTGATGGTCACCAGTTGTCCCGGCCAGAGTTTTTGCCCGGCGTTGTTGAATTCGGCCTTGGCGCGAATGGTCCCGGTGTTGGTATTGATCTGGTTGTCGATCAGCGTCAGGTGGCCTTCGCCAAGCAAGTCGCCGGTCTGGCCATTGGTGTCGGCACCGAGGTAGGCGTTCACGTCGGCGGGAGTCGTTGCGCTGATCAGTTGTTGCAGCGTCGGCAGCATTTGCTGCGGCAGGGAGAAATCGACGGCAATCGGGTCGATCTGGGTCACCGAGAACAGCCCTTGGGTATCGCTCATGCGCAGGAAGTTGCCTTCATCCACGGTGCGAATACCGACGCGGCCAGTCACCGGCGAGCGAATCTGTGTGTAGGAGAGCTGCACCTGCGCCGCATCAATAGCCGCCTGATTGCGCTGCGCGGTGGCTTTCAACTGATTGACCAGGGCTTGTTGCTGGTCGTAGGTCTGCTTGGAGACGCCGTCATCGACACTCAGCAATTTGTAACGTTTGAGATTGACCTCCGCAACCTGCAACTGTGCCTGGTTTTCACCCAGTTGCGCACGGGCCTGATCGAGGCTGGCGCGGATCGAGCGATCGTCGATGGTCGCCAGCAGATCACCGGCCTTGACCAACTGGCCTTCCTTGACCAGCAGTCTGGTGAGAATGCCGTCGATCTGCGGACGTATCACCACACTGTGCAATGACAGCACCGAACCAATCCCGCTGACGTAACGCGGTACATCGCGTTCGACGACGCTGACCACTCGGACCGGAATCGCAGTGGGTGCCGAGAGTTTGCTCGTCGCGGGTTTGAGCGCAACCCCAATGGCCACGGCAGTGACAGTCACCAGCAGCGCGGCGATCAGCAGTTTTTTTCCTGGAATGGGCATGAGCATCGAGCGCCGGGGCAAAAAAGACGGAGAATAATGGCCTATTTATAGTCCTTCGTTGCGGTCAGCAGGGTGACCGCTAACTGACAGGGCTGTCAGCAAAGGCGACCATTCATGCGTCGGGAGGTTAAAGATCAGGGGCGCGCAGGTATACTGCCGGCCTTACGCGGTCCACCCATCGGGCCCGACTCTATGTGCATCACCCGGAGCATTCATGACTTCCCCGACACAAGCGCCTGCTGCTGACGAACAGGCTGACCTGCCAGACAGCGTCGACTCCAGCGCCGACAGCGAAACCCGCGCCGCCATCCCGGCCTTCAAGTTCCCGTTCAAGCCGGGCGAGCTGGCAGCCGCCAAAAACGCCAATCAGCCGTGGTACAAGAACGGCGCCAAGAATGGCCATACCAAGACCCCTGGCGCAGCGCCTCCTGGCACCCGTCGCTCGATGGGTAAGCGCTGAGTCGAAACCTGGGCTGATTTGGCCATTATTGGCGGCGTATAACGCCAATGATGGCTAAGTGCTCATTTGCTGAGCCAGATCAGTGTTTGCGGAATCAGTGCGCTTAGAGTCAGCAGCCCTGCCGACTCTTCCCTTAAAACGAGCGCGCTTTCCATGAAGATCAATCTCCCGGTAACGGGGCGAAATGTGGATTTTGCCCCCGATGCGAACATTCTCTCGACCACCGATCTGACCAGCGCAATCACCTACGCCAATGCTGATTTCATCAAGATCAGCGGTTACAGCCGCGAAGAGTTGCTGGGCTCCCCACACAACCTGTTGCGCCACCCGGACATGCCGACGGCGGCGTTCGAGCATCTGTGGCAGACACTCAAGCGTGGCCGTTCGTGGATGGGCCTGGTGAAAAACCGCTGCAAAAACGGCGATCACTATTGGGTCAGTGCTTTTGTCACACCAGTGACTCGCAATGGGGCGGCGGTGGAGTATCAATCGGTCAGAACCAAGCCCAGTGTCCGGCAGATCGAGGCGGCGGAAAAAGCCTACGCACAACTGCGCAGCCGTCGTTCAACGCTATGGAGTTCTCTGCCAGCAGTCGGAATGAACCTCAAGCTGTGGGCGATGTTCAGCGCGGTGATGGCGTTGACCCTGGTTGCCGCCGTTTGGCTGACGGTTGTTTCACCGTGGTTGTTACTGTCGGTGCTGGCGGTGGGCAGTGTGGCCGCAGGGCTTGGCGTCGGCCTGCTGTTGCGGCCCTTTGCGCGCTTGACCGAGCGCGCCCGATTGATGGCCGACAACCCGTTGAGCCAAGGGATCTACACCGGGCGGCGCGATGAAGTGGGGCAGATCGAATTCGCCTTGCAGATGCTTGAGGCTCAGGTGGGCGCGGTGGTCGGGCGTATCGGCGATGCCTCGCAACGCTTGGCCGGGCATGCCGCCGAGCTGGTTGATCACCTGCAAAGCAGTCATCGCAGCATCCTGGAGCAGCAGGCGGAAACCGACCAGGTCGCCGCCGCGATTCATCAGATGGCCGCCAGCGTCGCACAGGTCGCCAGTCATGCGCAGCAAGCGTCTCAGGCTGCCGATCAGGCCACAGGCGAAACCTGTGAAGGTCATCAGTTGGTGGGAGAGAGCCGCAGCGCGGTGCTGCGCCTGGCCAGCGAGCTGGTGCGCGCCACCGAGGTGATTCATCAGCTCGAAGGCCACAGCAGCGACATTTCCGGTGTGCTGGAGGTGATTCGCAGCATCGCCGAGCAAACCAATTTGCTGGCGCTCAACGCTGCCATCGAAGCGGCCCGGGCGGGTGATGCCGGTCGTGGTTTTGCGGTGGTGGCCGACGAAGTGCGCGGGCTGGCCCAGCGCACTCAGCAGTCGACCAACGAGATCCAGCGCATGATCAGCACCCTGCAAAACGGCGCGCGCGATGCGGTGCTGGTGATGCAGCAAAGCAGTCAGCATGCCGAGAGCAGCGTCGATCAGGCCGAACGTGCTACCGCTGCGTTGGACGGCATCAGCCAGCGGGTCAATCAGATCACCGAAATGAGCCTGCAGATCGCCGCTGCGGTAGAGCAGCAAAGTGCAGTCAGCGAAGACATCAACCGCAACATCATCAGCATCCGTCAGGCGAGCGAAGTGACGGTGCTGGCGGGGCAGCGCAGCCATATCAACTCGGGGGATGTGGCGGGGCTGGCGGATGATTTGCGGTCGCTGGCGCGGGAGTTCTGGCACAGGCGCGGCTAGGCCGCGCGCAACGAGATAAACGCATAGTTCAGCGGTTCTGCCGTGGCCACTTGCACCCCGGCGGCCTGTAGTTGCTCGGCGATGTCGTTGCCCGACACATGGAACTGCCATTCACCGGCCGAACCTGGCAACGGCTCTGCCTGAACCTGATCAATCGCCGAAGCAAACGCCGCCATGTCCGGCAGGTACGCGGTAAACCCGTCCCCCTTGAGGGCCGTGGTTCGAATCCCCAACCGTTCGCAAATCGCTTCCTTGGTTTGAATATCGTCACGGTCCGCCTGACGCGAGCGTTGGATCAGATGGGCCAGCGCCTGATCGACCAACTGACCGCCGACGATCAACGCAGGACCTTGTTCCCACGATTCGGGCGGACAATCCTTGGCCGTTGGCGTCAGTGGAATGTGTGGATTGATTTCCATCGGGTAGATACGACAGACCAAAGGCCGGCGTTCGTAGATACGGCAGAGGTTGTCTTCGTCAAGATTCCGGCAGGGACCGGCGTTGTACGCGGCGAAGGTGATCGCGACATGGGCGTGAGTCGCGCCGCTGGGCACCACCACGCAACGGCGTTCGGCGTGCTCGCGTTGCAAGGCCGGAAGGCCCAGACCATTGCCGAGAAAACCTTCCACCAACACGATCACGGCACCACCGTCAGCCGCCCACATCCGGGCCTCGGCGAGGGTCAGAGGTACATGGTGGTCGTTGCAGCACTTGCCGCAACCTACGCAGGAAAACGTCGTATTCATTGGGCGACCGGTCACATTCCAGAGGCGTCAGCGATGACGAAAAACCACCGCGAGGGACTCTCCCGAAGCAAGTTGTGCGCCAGTCATGGACGCACCGAATCCCATTCGGTGATATACGCGGTTTTGCTCTTCTTGTTGTAGAGGCACAGTTCAGTGCCCTGTTGGCCTTTCATGTGTTTTTGCGGGTACTGGCCTTGCAGCAACAGCGCGGTGTAGCCGACGCGATCATCGAACTGCGCGGCATTGCCAACGGGTTTGACATGACTCAATTGGCTGGCCTTGGTGCAGCTGGCAAGAACGGCTGTGTCATGGGCGGCCCAGGCATCGGGGCTGGAAGCGAGGGCCTGGCTGGCGATTGCAGTCAGGCTGATGAATATCAGGCTTGAGGCTTTCATGGTTCGGGCATCCTTGGGTGAGTTTTGGCCAGGGATGAAGTATGCCTGAAGGATTGAGGAGGGTTGTGGGGGCGTCTTTGCGATAGCGGGGTCAGTCAGGAACGAGTTCCCGACGTACTACGCGCATTCCAGCGTTTTCATACAAGCGCCGAGCGCGCTGGTTGTCTTCCAGCACCTTCAGATCAACGAAGCCTTCGCGTCGTTGTTGAAACACACTGAAGGCATGCAACAACAGCGCTCGTCCCAATCCTTGGCCCTGCGCGCGTGGATGCACCACCAGGTTCTTGATGTAGGCGCTGGTCCAGCATTGGGCCACGCCAACAATGCCTTGGGTATCCGAGGCGATGAAACACAGCGCCGGGTCATATTCGGCATCGCGTTCAAAGCGCTCGCGCCAAACCTCCAGCGTCGGTACGCGACCGCCGCCGTGCTGATAACCCTGCTCCATCAGCTCATGAACGGCTTCAGCCAATTGCGGGCAATAGAGGCTCAGCTGGATACCGTCGGGCCAGACAACTGGCGGCAACGCCCCGGCAAGGCAGCGCCGCAATAACAAACAATACGCTTCAGCCAAGGCTCAATGACCTTGCTGCGCGACGGCTTTTGCGGCTTCGATCAGGCATTTGGTCAGCTCTGGCGAGGAGAACTTGGTCAGCACCGCGTTCGCCCCGGCCAAACGGGCCTTTTCGCTGTTCATCGCACTGTCCAGCGAGGTGTGCAGCAGGATGTAGAGGTGAGAAAAATCCGGGGTTTCACGCAGGGTTCGGGTGAAGGCGTAACCGTCCATCTCGGACATTTCGATGTCCGAGACAATCAGGTTGATCTGCTGCGCGGTGCCTTGCAGGTCCAGCAGGCAGTCGATGGCTTCCCTGGCGCTGCGCGCGGTGTGGCACTGCAGGCCGAGGTTGCGCAGGGTGTGTACCGATTGTTGCAGCGCCACCTGGCTGTCATCGACCACCAGAATGCGTGCATTGCCCAGCACTTCAGCGTCTTCCATGCTCAGCTCGGTCGGGGCCATTTCGATCTGCGCCGGGGCGATGCCGTGGATGACTTTCTCGATGTCGAGCACCTGCACCAGCGTGCCGTCGACCGAGGTCACGCCGGTGATGTACGAGCGCACGCCCCCGGAGCCGAAGGGCGGCGGGCGGATGTCGGTGGTCAGGCAATGGACGATCTTGCTCACCGCCTGAACGTGCAGGCCCTGTTTGGAGCGGCTGACGTCGGTGACGATCAGGCAGCCGCCGTCCGGGTCCACCAGCGGCCGTTCGCCGATCGCCCGGCTCAGGTCGATCACCGACAACGAGGCACCGCGCAGGATGGCGATACCTTTGACGTGCGGGTGCGACTCCGGCAGCTTGGTCAGCGGCGGGCAGGGAATGATTTCACTGACTTTCAGCAGGTTGATCGCCATCAGCTTGCCGCTGCGCAAGGTAAACAGCAGAAGCGAAAGTGAATCTGCGCGGGCTTTGTTGGAGGACATAAAAACCTTCTGTGGAAAAAGGTGATGGGCGATTGTGGGACCGCCAGCAACTATTGATATCGGGTTATCGACGTATTGGAGGCTGGCTTTAGCTCCAATGAATATCGGACGGACTCAAAAGATCGCAGCCTTCGGCAGCTCCTACATGGAAATGTGATCGGCGTAGGAGCTGCCGAAGGCTGCGATCTTTGCTTTGGCCTGACTATTTCATCCCCAACCGCTTGGCCATCCGCCCAAGGTTCGCCCGGTCCAAGCCTAGCTCACGGGCGGCGCTGGCCCAGTTATTCTGGTGGCGTTCAAGACACGCGGTGATCAGCTGGCGTTGATAGTGTTCGGTGGCCTGGCGCAGGTCGCCGAACACTTCACCGGTGGGCGCCGGGTCAGTGCTCGCTGACGGTGGGGGTGTTTCAAGGGGCGTGTGGGGTAAGTCCAGATCCGCCGCACTCAGGCTGAGAATCTTCGGCCGTTCCCGTGAGTTGCCCAGCGCTTTCAACGCGCTGCGGCCAATCAAGTGCTCAAGTTCGCGGACGTTGCCCGGCCAGCTGTAAGCCAGCAGTGACGCTTGGGCGTCGCTGCTCAGGCGCAGGCTGTTGAGGCCCATCCGCGAGCGGTTTTGTTCAAGAAAGTAACCGCTGAGCAACAACACATCCCGACCGCGATCCCGCAGCGCCGGCACCAGCAGCGGGTAGACGCTGAGGCGATGGTAGAAGTCGGCGCGGTAGCGGCCGCTGCGCACCTCTTCGGAGAGGTCACGGTTGGTCGCGGCGATCAGGCGCACGTCGACCTGATGCTCCTTGTCCGATCCGAGCCGCTGCAGCTGGCCGCTTTGCAGTACACGGAGCAATTTGGCCTGCACCGTCAGCGACAACTCGCCGACTTCATCGAGAAACAGCGTGCCGCCATTGGCCAGTTCAAATTTGCCACGCCGGTCGTTCATCGCCCCGGTGAACGCGCCGCGCACATGGCCGAACAGCTCGCTTTCCACCAGGGTGTCGGGCAGCGCGGCGCAATTGAGGCTGATGATCGGTTTGTCGGCGCGCGGTGACGCGGCGTGGATCGCCTGGGCCACCAGCTCTTTACCGACCCCGGTTTCGCCGGTGATCAGCACCGTGAGGTCGCTGCCGCCGACCAGGTTGATCTCTTCCACTAAACGCTTGTGCGCTTTGCTCTGGCCGATCATTTCGCGGTTCTGCTGGCCGCTGGCCTGGCGATAGACCTCGGCGCGCTGGTGCTCGTCCTCTGCGCGATTGGCCAGCCGCTCGATGCGTTCCGCGGCGTTGACCGTGGCGGCGGCGAGGCTGGCAAAGGCTTGCAGGGCGTCCAGTTCGATCGGCTCGAAGCGCTCCGGGTCCAGCGCATCGAGGGTCAGCAAGCCCCACGGACGCTCATCGATAAACAGCGGGCAACCCATGCAGTCGTGGACTTCCAGGTGATCGCCGTGGCCGTCGACCAAACCGTCATAGGGATCGGGCAAGGTGCTGTCGCTGGGGAAGCGCGTCGGCTCCGAGCTGCTGAGCAGTGCTGCAAAGCGCGGGTGTTCGCTGACCTTGAAGCGCCGGCCCAGGGTGTCGGTGCTCAGGCCATCCACGGCCAACGGCACCAGCCATTCACCGTCGAGCCGCAGCAGGGCGGCGGCATCACAGGGGAGCAGGGCGCGCATGGCTTCGAGCAGGCGCCGGTAGCGCTCGCCTTCGGGCAGTTCGCGGGAAAGGTCGGAGACCAGCGGCAGCAGTGCGGTGAGCAGGGATTTTGCAGTCATATTGACTCCATGTAGTCGAGGTGACTATAAATCCGCTTGTGTCGTTATGACTACCTGTTTATTAACTTATTGATTTATATAGTTTTAATTCTTGGCATGGAAACTGATACGTCATGGGCAGAAAACTATAAACCCAGTCGTTCAGGAGTCCCCCCTTAATGCTTAGCGCTCAAGACCGTGCCATCGTCAAATCCACCGTACCGCTGCTGGAAAGCGGTGGCGAAGCCCTGATCACTCACTTCTACCGCATGATGCTCTCCGAGTACCCGGAGGTTCGTCCGCTGTTCAACCAGGCGCACCAGGCCAGCGGCGACCAGCCTCGCGCCCTGGCGCGCGGGGTGCTGATGTACGCGCGGCACATCGATCAGCTCGACCAGTTGGGCGACCTGGTGGCGAAGATCATCAACAAGCACGTGGCCCTGCAAATTCTTCCGGAGCATTACCCAATTGTCGGCACTTGCCTGCTGCGGGCCATTTCCGAAGTGCTGGGTGACGAGATCGCCACGCCAGAAGTAATGAGCGCCTGGGGCGCGGCCTACAACCAGTTGGCCGATATCCTGATCGGTGCCGAAACCGCAATCTACGACCAGAAAGCCGAAGCCCATGGTGGCTGGCGCGGGGCGCGGGAATTCAAACTGGCCAAGCGCGTGGAAGAGAGCGCGGAAATCACCTCGTTCTACTTTGAACCGGCGGACAAGGGGCCGATTCTCGCGGCAGAACCGGGCCAGTACATCGGCATGAAACTGATCCTCGACGGTGAAGAAATTCGTCGCAACTACTCGCTGTCGTCCCTGGGCGACAACGGTCAGTACCGCATCAGCGTCAAGCGCGAAGCGGGCGGTCGCGCTTCGAATTACCTGCACGACCAGTTCCCTGTCGGCGCGAGCATCCTGCTGTTCCCGCCAGCAGGTGAGTTCACCCTGACCGCCAGCGACAAGCCGCTGGTGCTGATCAGCGGCGGCGTCGGTATCACGCCAACCCTGCCGATGCTTGAAGCGGCGCTGGCCACCGAGCGTCCAGTGCACTTTATTCACTGTGCGCGTAACGGCGGCGTGCATGCCTTCCGCGACTGGATCGATGGCCTGGCCGAGCGTCACCCGCAACTCAAGCGCTTCTACTGCTACGCCGAAGATGACGGCGTCAGCCCGGCGGCGCACAAGGTCGGGTTGTTGAGCCAGGAGCAGTTGGCGGACTGGTTGCCTGAAGAGCGCGACCTGGACGCTTACTTCCTCGGCCCGAAAGGTTTCATGACCGCGATCAAGCGCCACCTCAAGGCCCTGGGCGTGCCAGAGACGCAGAGCCGCTACGAGTTCTTCGGCCCGGCTGCTGCGCTGGAGTAAGCGTACTAAGGCGACTCGGGGGACCGAGTCGCCTTCATCGCGAGCAAGCTCGCTCCCACATTGGAACTGCGACGTACGCAAGATGTGTGTTCGCATCGGCCCAGTGTGGGAGCGAGCTTGCTCGCGATGGCCGCGCCGCGGTCCCGATGCTTGCAAAACACTTGAAAGTTAATCCCTTCTTAACCGGCTTATCGTCTATTCCCCCCTGTCCACCGGCACGCGCCAGGCTCTCAAACGTCAGAGCCAGCGTGTAGACTTCCCGGCAACAGATATCTAGAAGGGAAACGCGATGAATGAGGAAATGAGGCGGTTGGGACGTGAGCGGCGCTTTCTGGTGTTGCTGGGCATCATCTGCCTGGCGCTGATCGGTGGGGCGCTGTACATGCAAGTGGTGCTGGGCGAGGCGCCATGCCCGCTGTGCATCCTGCAACGTTACGCACTGTTGCTGATCGCGATCAGCGCCTTCATCGGTGCGGCCATGCGTACCCGTCGCAGCATCACCCTGTTTGAAACGCTAGTGGTGATCTTCGCCCTCGCGGGTGCTGCAGCGGCTGGGCATCACGTCTATACGCAGTTTTACCCGGCGGTCAGCTGCGGCATCGATGTGCTGCAACCGATTGTCGACGGCTTGCCGCTGGCGAAGATCTTTCCGCTGGGCTTCCAGGTCGACGGCTTCTGCGAGACGCCGTACCCGCCGATCCTTGGCCTGTCGCTGGCGCAGTGGGCGCTGGTGGCTTTCGTGTTGACCGTCGTGCTGGTGCCACTGCTTATTTCGCGTAACCGCAAACACCTGAACTGAGGCTTCTCGCCGCAGCCACAGGCCTTGAATAAAGCGCCCCGGACCTCGAAAAGAGGCCGGGGCGCTTTGCGTTTCAGCGGCCTTGTAAAAGGATTGTGATGTGCGGCAAAGAAGGGTGTGGCGAGCGTGCGACATGTTGTCACAGCTCATGTGTCGCAACTCATTTCAAAGACGATTGTCGTCGCTGAAACTGACAAGGAATTTACCTTGCTGACGGGCCTCTCCGGAAGCCAGCAAATGCATTGCAGCAGGCAGTTTTAACAGGCCCGGACGAATGGCCAAAGGCCTTGTGACAAGGGGGATTGGGCGAGGTCGGCGATGCTTCGAGAGGTGCTGAAGCTGTCTGAACTGTGGACAGTAGACCTACATTTTTCGGGGTTCTTGTTGAGAATTAATCGCGATATCATGGCGGATCTTTGCGGATTTCGTTAATGATTGTTGCCGTATCTGATAAAAATTATTTCGAGTTGAGACATGGTTTATACAACGTTACATATCTACAATCGCCCGCACTGAAATTCCGGCGCGGCGCTCTCCTTGGCACAAGGGGCGGTCGTGGGGCTTTAACGGGCTTCATTCGACGCCAGGTGTCGGCGCCTTCCAACTATCCGCACCAAATGGAATTGGTCTGTAACAAGGCCTTTGACCACGAAATCGAATAAGAACTCACCGCTCGCCCAGGATGTGTCGACCAGCGTTTAACGCGCGACGGGCAAGCCCTTATTCAATCCAAGAGAAATGCCAACCCTTGGCAGGGTGAAGTGTTGGCGATCAAAACCCAACTGCATTGCGCAAGCTGCTTTAGAGGTCGTGAGATGAGTAAAAACAGGTACCCCAGACTACTAGGCTTATTGCCGCTGCTCGGCACGCTGTTGCTGGGAGGCTGCAACATGACCCTGCTCGATCCCAAGGGCCAGGTCGGCCTGGATGAGCGCAACCTGATCATCACCGCAACGCTGCTGATGCTGTTGGTCGTGGTTCCGGTCATCGTCATGACCTTCCTGTTCGCCTGGAAATACCGCGCTTCCAACAAGGACGCTGTCTACACCCCGAAATGGTCGCACTCCACCAAGATTGAAGTCGCGGTGTGGGCTGTTCCAGTGCTGATCATCATTGCCCTGGGTTATGTCACCTACAAGTCGACCCACGCCCTGGACCCTTACCGTCCGCTGGAGTCCGACGTCAAGCCGATCACCATTGAAGTAGTCGCCATGGACTGGAAGTGGCTGTTCATCTACCCGGAACAAGGCATCGCCACCGTCAACAAGATGGTGTTCCCGGCCAACACGCCGGTTAACTTCAAAATCACCTCCGACACCGTGATGAACTCGTTCTTCATTCCGGGCCTGGGCGGTCAGATCTACGCGATGGCGGGCATGGAGACCAAGTTGCACCTGATCGCCAATCAGAATGCCGAGTTTGACGGTATCTCCGCCAACTACAGCGGTGCTGGCTTCACTGGCATGAAATTCAAAGCAATCGCCACCTCTCAGGCGGATTTCGATGCCTGGGTCAGTGATGTCAAGAAGGCACCTAAACAGCTTGAAAAAGCTGAATACGAAGCCCTTTCCAAACCAAGCCAGAACAACCCGGTTGAACTCTACTCTTCGTACGCGCCGAACCTGTTCCAGACCATCATCGACAAGTATGAAGGCATGAAACCGGGCAAGCCGATGCACCACGAGAAGGAAGAGAAGGAAGTGGCCGGTATGGAAGGGATGGACATGAGTTCGCATTCAGCTGCCAGGGCAGAGGAGTAAACGATGTTTGGTAAATTAAGTTGGGAAGCGATCCCGTTCCACGAGCCGATTGTGATGATTACCATCGCCATGATCGCGCTCGGTGGTCTGGCGGTGTTCGGGTTGATCACCTACTTCAAGAAGTGGACCTATTTGTGGTCCGAATGGCTGACGTCGGTCGACCACAAGAAAATCGGCGTGATGTACATCATCGTCGCCATGGTCATGCTGCTGCGCGGTTTTGCCGACGCCATCATGATGCGTTCCCAGTTGGCCCTGGCCACCGAGGGTTCGCCTGGCTACCTGCCGCCTGAACACTATGACCAGATCTTCACCGCTCACGGTGTGATCATGATCATCTTCATGGCGATGCCATTCTTCACCGGCCTGATGAACCTTGCCGTGCCGCTGCAGATCGGCGCACGCGACGTGGCCTACCCGTTCCTGAACTCCCTGAGCTTCTGGCTGCTGGTCTCCGGTGTCGTGCTGGTGAACGTGTCCCTGGGTGTCGGCGAATTCGCCCGTACCGGTTGGGTTGCGTATCCACCGCTGTCGGAACTGGGCTACAGCCCGGGCGTGGGTGTGGACTACTACATCTGGGCATTACAACTGTCTGGACTGGGTACGACATTGACGGGGGTCAACTTCCTGGCCACTGTGCTGAAAATGCGTACCCCGGGCATGAAAATGATGGACATGCCGATCTTCACCTGGACCTGCACCTGGGCCAACGTACTGATCGTCGCTTCCTTCCCGATCCTGACCGCTACCCTGGCACTGCTGACGCTTGACCGTTACATGGATTTCCACATTTTCACCAATGAACTTGGTGGCAATCCGATGATGTACGTCAACCTGTTCTGGGCCTGGGGTCACCCCGAGGTTTACATCCTGATTCTGCCGGCGTTCGGGATCTTCTCCGAAGTCATCTCGACCTTCTCCGGCAAGAAACTGTTCGGCCACCACTCGATGATCTACGCCAGCGGCGCGATCTCGATCCTCGGCTTCATGGTCTGGCTGCACCACTTCTTCACCATGGGTTCGGGTGCCAACGTCAACGCCTTCTTCGGTCTGGCGACGATGCTGATTTCGATCCCGACGGGGGTGAAGCTGTTCAACTGGCTGTTCACCATTTACCAGGGCCGTCTGCGTTTCACCAGCCAGGTGCTGTGGACGCTGGGCTTCATGGTGACCTTCGCCATCGGCGGCATGACCGGCGTACTGCTGGCCATCCCGGGTGCTGACTTCGTACTGCACAACAGCCTGTTCGTGATCGCGCACTTCCACAACGTGATCATCGGCGGCGCCGTGTTCGGCTACATCGCAGGTTTCGGCTTCTACTTCCCTAAAGCGTTCGGCTTCAAGCTGCACGAAGGGTGGGGCAAGGCAGCGTTCTGGTTCTGGATCTCGGGCTTCTTCGTCGCGTTCATGCCGCTCTATGTACTGGGCTTCATGGGCATGACCCGTCGTCTGAACAGCACCACCAACCCTGAGTGGACGCCGTACCTGCACGTGGCAATGGTCGGTGCGGTACTGATCGCCTTCGGTATTGCCTGCCAGTTGATCCAGCTCTACGTGAGTATTCGTGATCGCAAGCTGCCGCAGAACATGTGCGAAGCCGGCGACCCGTGGAATGCCCACACGCTGGAATGGTCGACCTCGTCGCCACCACCGTTCTACAACTTCGCGGTACTGCCGAAAGCCGACGGTATCGACCCGTTCAGCGAAGCCAAGGAAAACGGTACTGCGTACCAGGCTCCAAGCCGTTACGAACCGATCCACATGCCAAACAACACCGCGACCGGTGTGGTCATGGGTGCTCTGTTGACGGTGTTCGGTTTCGCGATGATCTGGCACATCTGGTGGATGGCCATCTTTGGCCTGGCTGGCACCGTGATCTATTTCGTGATCCACGCTGCCCGTGATGATCAAGGCTACATGGTGCCGGTCGATGTGATCGAGCGCATTGAAGCCGAGCAGCACAAGCGTCTGGTTGCGGCCAAAGCGATTCCGGCCACCGCCACCCGTGTTGAAACCTCGTTGGAACAGGCTTAAACCATGTCGAACTTAGTGACCAATGTTGGACACGCCCATGGTCATGACCATGGGCACGATGACCATCACCACGACTCGGGCGAGATGACCGTATTCGGTTTCTGGCTCTACCTGATGACCGACTGCATTCTGTTTGCGTCGATCTTCGCGGCGTACGCGGTACTGGTAAACAACGTAGCCGGTGGCCCGTCGGGCCACGACATCTTCGAACTGCCGTACGTGCTGGGTGAAACCGCCTGCCTGCTGTTCAGTTCGATCACCTACGGCTTCGCCATGCTGGCGTTGTTCAAAGGCAAGAAGACTCAGGTACTGGGCTGGTTGGCGATTACCTTCCTGTTCGGTCTGGGCTTCATCGGCATGGAAATCAACGAGTTCCACTCGCTGATCTCCGAAGGCTTCGGTCCGAACCGCAGCGGCTTCCTGTCCGGGTTCTTCACCCTGGTCGGCACCCACGGTCTGCACGTGACCAGCGGTCTGATCTGGATGGCGATCATGATGTATCAGGTCAACAAGCATGGCCTGACGTCGACCAACAAAACCCGTTTGAGCTGCCTGAGCCTGTTCTGGCACTTCCTGGATGTTGTGTGGATCTGCGTATTCACCGTTGTTTACCTGATGGGGACTCTGTAAATGGCTAACGCAGCTCACTCACACAATGGCCACGACGACAGCCACGGCAGCGTCAAGTCCTACGCCATCGGTTTTATCCTGTCGGTGATCCTGACCGTCATTCCGTTCGGCCTGGTGATGTACCCATCGCTGCCGAAAGCCATGACCCTGTGGATCGTGCTGGCCTTCGCAGTGATCCAGGTGCTGGTGCACCTGGTCTACTTCCTCCACCTGGACCGCTCTGCCGCCCAGCGAAACAACGTGATTGCGTTTATCTTCGCTGCGCTGGTGATCGTCCTGTTGGTCGGTCTGTCGCTGTGGATCATGTTCAGCATCCATTCCGTCATGATGGCGCACTGAGGAAAGTCCGGATGTCCTTAAAGCACTTTATCCAAATCACCAAACCGGGGATCATTTTCGGTAACGTGCTTTCTGTGGCAGGCGGGTTTTTCCTGGCCTCGAAAGGGCATGTCGATCTGGCCATTTTCCTGGCTGCGATGATCGGCACGTCCCTGGTGGTCGCGTCGGGTTGCGTGTTCAACAACTGCATCGACCGTGACATCGACCTGAAGATGGAGCGCACCAAGAACCGCGTGCTGGTGCAGGGCCTGATCTCCCTGAAACTGGCACTGGTTTACGCGACTGTGCTGGGTGTTGTCGGCGTTGCACTGTTGTACCGCGTGGCGAATCCGTTGGCGGCGTTGTTCGCGGTGATCGGTTTTGTCATCTATGTCGGCTTCTACAGCCTGTACCTCAAGCGCAAGTCGGTTCACGGCACGCTGGTGGGCAGTTTGTCGGGGGCGATGCCGCCAGTGATTGGCTATGTCGCGGTGAGCAATAGCTTTGACATGGCGGCGCTGACGTTGTTGGTGATGTTCAGCTTGTGGCAGATGCCGCATTCCTATGCGATCGCGATTTTCCGCTTCAATGATTATCTGGCGGCATCGATTCCGGTGTTGCCGGTCAAGCGTGGGATTCAGGTGGCCAAGAGGCACATCCTGCTCTACATCCTGGCGTTCCTGGTGGCGACCTTGATGCTGACGTTCAGCGGCTATGCCGGCATGAGTTACCTCGCTGTTGCGGCGGCCATGGGCATGTATTGGTTGTACATGGCCTGGACTGGTTACAAGGCGGTGGATGACACGGTTTGGGCACGTAAGCTGTTCGTGTTTTCGATTTTCACCATCACGGCCTTGAGCGTGATGATGTCGCTGGACTTCAAGGTGCCGAGCGAGTTGTTGCTGACTTACGCGCCTTAAGGTTTTGCGGTTGTACTAAAGGCCCCGCGCTTCGAGAGAAACGCGGGGCTTTTTATTGCCATGAATTTTCCGCCCCCCCCTGTAGGAGCTGCCGAAGGCTGCGATCTCTTGATCTTGGCGGCCTGAAAGCCGACCAATCTCCCGCAGACGTACACCAATCAAAACTGTGGGAGCGGGCTTGCTCGCGATGGCGGACTGATAGCCGACCAACCTCTTGCAGGTGTACATATCCATTCCTGCGGTAACGGCCACTTACGGTTTCGCTCTTACAGCGAGTCCCTTTTTCAAACGCCAAAAAGGAACCAAAAGGCTTCGCCCCAAGCGTCCGGCCCCTCGCTTAGGCTCGGCGTTCCCTCGCTCCGGCATTCATCAGGGGGCATCGCCTCCGGTCTGCTTCGCGACGACCTCCTCTCGATGTGTCCGGCTGCGCCGTACGGCGCTGCGCGCCAACCCCCTGATGAACACCTCCACTCGGCCTCCCGAAGGGGCGGGTAGATCAAAAGCAAAGCACGGCGGCCTGACAGCCGGCCTGAGTGGTTGGGGCGCGCCACTTCATGGTGGGTGGGTGATATCTGTAGGAGCTGCCGCAGGCTGCGATCTTTTGATCTTGGCGGTCTGCCACCAATTGCCGAGCTCTCAGCAACATGCCTATAGTTTTGCGATGGTCGTGGACCAAGACGATGGGCTCAAAAAAGCCACTGAGGCAGAGTTGAAAGCACGAGGTAGCTCGATGAAAAAGCGCGACCTGTTTGCAGAGTTAATGCAGGGCGTTGACGAGATGGTGGCTCAGCGCGAAGGCGAGACCGTGCTGCGCAGTAATTCCCTGCAGGACAAACCGGATCTGGTGAGGGGGGCGGAAGAAAACGTCGACGCCCAATACTCAGGCCGCCTTGTTGATCAGGCTGGTGGAGAAATTCCCCGACATGGTTGAGCGGTTAGGCGCCGTTTGAGCAGATAACCGAACACCTGAAAAGCCCCGCCTTCAAGAGAAGCACGGGGCTTTTTCTATTCAGTTGCGGTTGTTACCCGGCGCACCCAGCACCTTCACCACATCATCGATCACCGCTTTACTCATCTC
The DNA here is from genome assembly GCF_058802345.1 of Pseudomonas sp. GW822-FHT02D10. Lineage (NCBI taxonomy): Bacteria > Pseudomonadati > Pseudomonadota > Gammaproteobacteria > Pseudomonadales > Pseudomonadaceae > Pseudomonas > Pseudomonas sp. GW822-FHT02D10. The sequence continues at coordinate 336,670 of NZ_JBXAOB010000003.1, read as the reverse complement.
CTGCAAATAATGCGACGCCCAGGCATAACGGTCCTTGCCGCGTTCCATTGCCGCGTCTTCGGCCAGCAGTTTGGAGAGGTGGAGCAAGTCGGAAACGTGGGACAGGGCTTCGAGAATCGGGACGCCGCTGTTGACGCGGAATAGCGCTTGGTCGGAGTGGATGGAGAAGGGGGTGAAGCCGGCGGTTTTCAGGTCTTGGGGGTTAGTCATTGGACACCTCCGAGGGTTGGGAGGTGATGACCGGCGGAGCAGAAGCGCGAACTTTGGACGGATCAATAGCGTGCATTAGCAGTACTCCAGAATCAAAGTAGAGCGGCCACGTTCGTTCTCAGGCGAATGGGTGGCAGCTGTGCGCAGGCTGAGAAACCGGTATGCACGACCCGGCAGACCCGAAGGTCTCCCACGCACAGCCGCCATTACACGGAAATGCAGACATAAAAAACGCCGGCAATCGTGATTTTTGGCGCTGGTGCGCGCGCATATTACCCGGGTTCTCAGGCCCGGTCGCTGAATGGTCAGCAACGGTTTCAGGCTAGTAGGTAGGGTGAGGGCGCGCAATCGTAGCCATGTACTGGCTTATGTAAGATTTTGTGTGGGAACCGCCAGACACCGCAGCCCCCCGTAGGAGCTGGCGAAGCCTGCGATCTTTTGACGTTTTCAAACGTGCTGAACATCAAGGTCAAAAGATCGCAGCCTGCGGCAGCTCCTACAGGAGCCGGGCGGTGTTGGTGTTTACTGCACAGCGATGCTGTAACCGACGAAAGCGGTTTGCTGCTGAAGCGCAGTAACGATGGCCTTGCGCGTAGCCGGTTGCTCGGCGCCAGCATTGTCGATGAACGTCTCGCTTTCCAGCTCCGCCTCATCGCCTTCACCGACAAAAGTGAAGCCGAGGAATTCGAAGGCTTCACGATCGGCGTTCGGTTTAATCCGTGGATTGCGCAATGGCAGGCTGACGCTGATGCCGTCCTTGCTGATGCTGAACACTTCGATTTCTTTCTTGGCACGCGCAGCCTTGCTTTTGCCGCTGCTTGGGTTGCTGATCGCCTGATGAGTCTGGTTCAGCACTTTCAGCGCCAAGCCGTAGACCAGCTCCTGAAAGCTTGGGTCATCCTTGAAGCTCGACAGAATCCGGCTGATCGGGAATTTGCTGCTCAGGTCTTCCAGGGCGGCGATGTCCGCGGCCTCGGCGTCCTTGAGTTGTTTGAGTTCGCCCATCAGTTCGTAGGCTGTGTCGTCGTCGAAGCGGTCGTGAGCCTGGCGGATAGCCGTGCGCAGCTCGCGAATCTGATCGCTTTCTTTCGAGGTGTGGAAGGCGTCCAGGACCATCTCGCTGATGGTTTTGGCCTGCGGCACGTGTTGTGAAAGATTGATGGAGTTTTCGTATTCCGCTTTGGACGACAAGGTGATTACGGATTCAGCGGTGTTGGAATCTGGCATTGAAATTTCACTACTTCTTTAAACAGAATTTGAGACGAGAACGGCGTCGGCGTTTTCGGGTCGCCTAATCTATTGGACCGCTGCGATGTTGTCACGGACCAACGGACGATCAGTTCATCTCGGCGACCAGCACTTCCACCATTGCCTTCGCGCTCATTTCCCGTGCCAGCGCGGCACCTTGGCCGGCCCACTGCACCGCGAACTCATTGCAACCCTTGGCGCTGGCGGCGGCGTGCAAGGCTTTGGCGGCGTCGTAAGTCAGCGGGTACGCCGGGCATTGCGGTGCGCCGGCGGCGTCGAGGTCGGTGATCAGGCGATTGACCATGCCCCGCGCCGGTCGTCCGGAAATCGCGCTGGTGATGCGGGTGTGGGCGGCCTTCGGGCTTTTCAGGTCGGCGCGGTAGCGCGCATTGGCGGCGGACTCGGGGCACAGGATAAACGCGGTGCCCAACTGCGCACCTTGCGCGCCGAGTTTGAGCATGGCGCTGATCGACTGGCCGTCCATGATCCCGCCCGCAGCGATGATCGGGATCGTACGCTGCTGGCTGAGGGTTCTGACCAGCGCCAGGGTGCCGGTCTGGGCGTCCTGCTGCGGGTTGAACACACCACGGTGGCCGCCGGCTTCGACACCTTGGGCGATAATCGCGTCGAGGCCGGCGCGTTCGATCAGCTCGGCTTCGTGTGGATCGGTCGCGGTGGCCAGCAGCACAATGCCAGCCCTCTTCAGGGCATCGATCCAGGCCGCTGGCGGCAAACCGAAATGAAAGCTGACCACGGCCGGACGTTCGACCAGCAGCATGTCGAGGATGTCCGGGTCATCGAGGAAACTGGTGTAGATCTCATTCAGCGTGGTGGGTGCAGGCGCGTCGAACTCGGCAAACAGCGGTTGCAGGTGCTTCAGCCATTCGGCCTGACGGGCCTGGTCCGGCTCGGGTGTGCGATGGCAGAACAGGTTGACGTTGAAGGGCTTGTTGGTCAGCGCTCGGGTATCGGCAATCATCGCCTTGGCCTGGCTGACGTTGCTGGCTCCGATCCCGATCGAGCCCAAGGCCCCGGCATTCGACACCGCCGCCGCGAGTGCCGGTGTGGACACGCCAACCATGGGCGCCTGGATGATGGGGTACTGGATGCCGAGCCGTTGCGTCAGCGTCAGGTTTGTAGGGTTGCGGTGCTCATTCATACGCCAAGGTCCTTTCCCGGTTGTGGGTGGCCGATGAGTCAATGACGTAGACGGCCGGTTTTTTCACGATTTGTGGCGCGTTGATCTGCCGGAACAACTCGCCCACGCTGCGTCCGGCGTCCACCAGTGCGGTGGAGTTCACGAACGGTCGCGCAACGATGTAGGTGTAGAACTTGGCACCTTCGCAGATCGTCCCCAACGCCCAGGCATTGCTCAGTGGTTTGCCGCTCAGCGGGACGATGTGCAGGCCTTCATCGACATCAATGCCGCTGACCTCCATCCCCTGATTGGTGAACGGGCGAACCAGGCCTCTTTCCAGCAAGCGATAGAGCAACGGTGATTTGTCCTGGTTGGGCGACGACTTCGGCACCCGGGCACGAATCAGTACATCGGCGAGGAACTCGCGGTCGGGCAGGCTCGTGCTTTTGATCGCGAACGAATAAGACGCACTGTCCATGTACGCACGAGCCCCAGGGCCGAAGCTGACCATCAGGTAACCTGCACGCATCAGTGCGAGCATTTCTTCGGTGCGTTGCAGTGGCGGGCCAACGGCCAGGCGGTTCATCACCGGGATGAACTCGTTCATGAAGCGCTTGTGCGACGTGGCTGACAGCGCGCCGAAATCGACCACTCGGCGCAGGTTGTCGCGAATATCGCGCAGCACATCGCAGGCGGCCTTGATCGGGCTTTCGCAATTGCCCTCGCGCGCTTCGGCCAGGTCCTGCTCCAGGTAGTCAGTCAGCCATTGATGGAAGTGTTCCTTGCTGGTCAGGTCATTGCGGCTGATGGGGTTGGCGAGTTTGTCCCAGGAAAAACGCGGAATCTGTGGGCAGCATTGGCGCAGCACGTTTTCGGCTGCGGGCGTGTCGAGATGGACCAGGGTGGTGTCGAGCAACTCGGCGAAGGAGCTGCCATGCAGCCGAGTGGCATGGGACAAGTAATAAGCATGGGCCATGTCGCGCAGAATCAGCGGGAAGATATGGCCGTGGAAATCGAGCTCACCGGGCTTGTGGGTCTGCTTCCATTGATTGATCCGGTCGAGGGTCAGGAACCGTGCCTGGTATTGGCCCGAGACACCCTTCTGGTTCACTGCGCGGGCGGCGAACGGAATGCCGCTGCGCGAGAACAGCGCCAGCGACGGCTCTGCACCGGACGGCTGATAATTCAACACGCCGGTTGCTTCGTCACGCTTGAAGCGACCGCCACGACCCACGGTCAGCGCGGTGATCGCGTCGATGGCCGTCAGGCCCATGCCTTCGATAGCCACCGAGGCGTCAGGGGCAATCTCATCAAGTTGCTTGTGGATCGGCAGTGGCCCGGTGACCACGTAGCGCAGGTTGGCGTTGTTGAAACGGTGGGTCGCGACAAAAGCGCGACGGTCGATGTCCAGCGCGTCCGGATGATTTTCCGAGTGGCCCGTGGTCAGGAACAGGTAGTCGGCGTTGATCGTTTTTCCGTGCGCAGTCTGGATGACAAACGATTGGGTGGCGGTCTGCTCGATATCGGTGGCCGTGCACGTATGCAGGTGCACGTCGCAGTGTTGTTCCAGTCGGTCGATCAGGAACTTGAAAACCCAGTTCAGGTATTCGCCAAAAGCACTGCGTGGCAGGTAGGTGTCGGGCCCCAGCGGTAACGGGTGCTTCCAGTTGCCGACAGCCCATTCGTACAGGCTTGGCCCCTCAATCAACGGCCCGGCATCGACCACGGTCGGGTCCATGAACAGGGTGATCTGCGACGCTACCGTGTTGAGTTGCAGGTAGTCAGGTTGCGAGGAGTGGTGAATGCCTTCGCCCGGTACACCGGGGTCGATGAGATGCACGGCTATTTTCTTGTCGGTTTTTTGATCGCAAGCGTAGGCGGTGATTCGTTCGAGCACGTTCAGGCCCCGTGGCCCCATGCCGATAATCGCGATCGCTGGCGTAGCGTGTTGCATCTGCCCAACTCCCTTGTTTTTAGAGAGGCGTTACCTCGACGTCTTGCAAGACAATTCCTGGAATCAGGCCGTGTTCTGCTCAGCGCCACCTCGTATGCGTTTAAATCCGGGGCAGGATACGCAGCGCAAAAATAGCTTTGCCAACGATTATCCGAGATACTGTGCATCACTTTTCGAGATGTTCGCGTCCAGGGATGGCAGATCCATGCAGCTCAAATCACTGCGTATTTTTTTGGCTGTGGCTGAGACGGGCAGCTTTGTGGCGGCCGCTGAACGCCTGCACACCGTGCAGTCCAACGTCACCGCACATATCAAGAAACTCGAAACCGAGTTGGGTGCTCAACTGATCGACCGCAATGGTCGGGCGCGTCTCACCTCTGCCGGTCACGCACTTAGCGAATACGCTGACAGAATTCAGCGAAATCACGACGAGGCTGTAGCCTTTTTCCGAGGCAACCAGTCCCTAAGTGGTGAGTTGCGCATCGGCGCGATGGAGACCACCACGGCGTTTCGCTTGCCGGGAATCCTGGCGAGCTTTCACGGCAATCATCCGGAAGTCGATATCAAGCTCACCACCGGGCCGACGGCAGATCTGGTCAGGGGATTGGCGGAAGGACGCTTCGATTGTGTGTTTGTGGCCGGCAAAGTCGATCATCGACGGTTCCACATGTACAAAGCCTTCACCGAGGAGCTGGTGCTGATTTCCTCCCGGCCGCTGGAGAAAATGCCGCCCAAGGAAACCCTGCTGACGGCCACCTTCCTGGCCTTCCGCCAGGGCTGCAGTTATCGCCACAGCATTGAATTGCTGCTGGCCTCTTGCGGTGTTTCGGCCGTGCGTATCATCGATTTCGGCACACAGGACGCCATGCTTGGCTGTGTCGCGGCGGGCATGGGGTACGCCGTGCTGCCAAAGTCCACGGTCGAGGCCCAGAGATCTCGCTTCAACATCTATAGCCTCGACCTGCCGGAGCGCTATGCGATCGTCGACACCTATTTTGCGGCGGCGCAGCAGAACACCTGGACGCCGGCCATGGCGTCGTTTTCTGAAACGGTGTGCGATGCACTGGTGATTACCAACGCTCTGGCCAAGGAGCGGCTGCCGATTGCCATCGCTCACTGTGATACGGCTCAGCTCAGGAATTTGTAATGTCCAGGGACACGCTCTCTCTCCACTCTTCTGTGGCGTCGAAGTGGCGGACACGCAGCACCGCGCTGGCGGTGATCGCCACGGCGCTGGTGATGGGGTTGATGGCCAAGGCGCTGGTCATTCCTCACGGCAAGGTGGTGGATGCACTGACCTTCGGCCTGATCGTCGCCGGGCTGGCGCTGACCTTCAGCAGTTGGCTCGGCAAAACCTCTGCACGTCTGGGGCTGGGCTTGCTGGTGATTGTTGCCGCGCTCGCGGTCTTCACCGCCATTCCTTTTAGTCCGGTGCGCGGCGCCGGTTCGTTTGAAGGGGTGATTTTGCTGTTGCTGGGGATTGGGCAATTGCGCGCTTACCTGGATCGACAGGACATCAAAGGCCGGATCGAGCGGGCACTCAGTCACCCGGCCGTTCGGCGCAGTGCGCGGCCGATCTTTCTTCTCTATAGCGCGATGGCGTTTTTCCTGAGCCTGGCGACCGTGCCGATTGTCGGCTCACTCACCCGCAGCACCCGCCTGAATCATATGTACCACCTGCGTCTGGCCATGCGTGCGGTGGGCGCAACGATGTTCATTGCGCCGACCACAGCGGGGGCAGCGGCGGTCAGCGCGATGTTCCCTGGGTTGAGCTGGTCGCAAGCCTTGCTCACGGGGTTGCCGCTGGCATTGTTGTGCCTGCTGTTCACCCGCAGCGAGAAAGAGCCGGCGATCGAACGGGTGCCTGTGGAAAAAGACGGCGCTTCCCGCGGATTGATGCTGCCGATGGCCATCTTCATCAGTGTGATTGTGGTCGGTAAGCTGCTGCTCGGTTACGCCACGGTGACGACGGTTGCGCTGGCGGTTTCGATTACCGGCGCGGTGTCGCTGTGGGCCAAATATGGCATCGCGCAATTGGCCGAGACCATAGCTGATGGTTTTCAGCGTTCAAGTGCCGAAATCCTGCTGTTCATCGCCTGCGGAACGCTGCAAGTGGCACTTGGCGCGCCGGAAACCGCGCAGTTGTTCAGCCCGTTGAGCGGCGACTTCAAACTGTTGTTGAGCTCGGCTCAGGTGCAACTGCTGTTGATCCTTGGGCTGATGCCACTGCTGACGATCATTGGCATTCACCCGATGATTCTGTTTGCTGCGGCATTTCCGATCTTCCATCCCATTACTCAGCTTCCCGTCACGGTCGAGTATCAGGCGTGGATCGCGATGTTCATGATTTCGCAATTGATCTCGCCGGTGTCCATCAGCGCAGTGACGGCTGCGGCGTCGGTAAATGAATCGCCGTGGAAGGTCAGTTTTGAAAGCCACGCAAAGTTTGCGCTGGCGTTTGCGCTGGCTGGGTTTGTGTACATGGTTGTGGTGGCCGGCTAGGTTCGGTCACCATTGAAAGGAGCCCGCCTTCGCTTTCGCGATGAAGTGCGGGCTTTTCTTTACGCGACGGAAGTGTTTTTGAGTGCCAGCAGCGCCATCAACTCACAGTACAGCGTGATTGCCCGGCCGCAAAAGAGCCCGACCGTAAACCCCGAGGCGGTGCCGGTGAGCGCCAGCATCTGCACGCTGACCGAGCGTTCCGGGTGAACGGCGGCTTGATAGCCGATGAAGTATTTCACCGCAAAGAACAGCAGCGAGATGCAGAGGATCTTCCAGGTGCCGGGAACGATCAACCCTTTACCGTCGCTGTCCAGCGTCACCCCGCGGCGTGAGAACAGCGTAATCGCCGTCAGACTGCCCAACGCGATGCCGGCCACCCAACTGCCCAGCGCCAACTCGGTGTGTTCGTGGTAGTTCAGCGAGAAGAACGACCAGATCGTCAGGATGCCCGGTGTGATCAGCAGGGAGAGTTTGCTTTCCCGGCTGGGCGTTCTGGCCCTGAGCCCGTAATAACAGATCAGCAGGAAAACCCCGTAAACCCATAGCGGCGTGCCTTGCAGGGTATCGAGCATCAGTGGATACCTGCGCGCGGTTGAGGCGGGGTGGTTTGGTAAAACATGGTCAGCGTCCTTGCTAGAGTAGGGGTGTCAGGGAGGCTAGCGGATTATCGCTGGGGCGAGTTCAAATTCATCGAACGAACCGCCAACGCGCTCGCCGTTTCCTCATCCACCGGTAACGAAAAGCGGAAGGTCGCGCCCTGGCCCGGCATATCAATCAAGCGAATTTCGCGGCCATGCAGTTGTAGAATCCGGTGCACGATGCGCAATCCCAAACCGCCGTCACGGCGCGCACCGCCAATGTTGAACGGACGCAGGAACAAGCCTTCGCGCAGTTCTGCGGCGATGCCCGGGCCGCTGTCGCTGACGGTGATCTCGACGAACTTGCCTTGGGGGGCGAGGCTTATATCAATCTCCCCGCCGCCGGGTGTGTGACGCAAGGCGTTGTCGAACAGGTTGGTCAGTACGCGCTCGATCAACCCAAGGTCGGCGCATACCGCCGATACATTCGGTGCGAAGCTCGCCTTGAGCTGCACTTGCCGGGCTTCGGCGGTCAGCTCGAATTTCTGAAAGATGTCCTGCACCAGATCAGTCAGTGAAAAGCGCTCAAGCACCGGCTGGACGAAGCCGTGCTCCAGGCGCACCAACTCCAGCAACGACTGCGCCAGACCGCCGACCTTGCGGCTCTGGTCGAGGGCGATGCCCAGGTAGCGGCGGCGCTCGGCCGGGGTCAGGCTGGCGTCTTTCAGTGACAGGGTTTCGAGGTAGCCATGCAGCGATGCCAGCGGTGTGCGCAAGTCGTGGGAGATATTGGCGACCAGCTCGCGACGCTCCTGATCCTGACGGGTCAGGGAGCGCCATTGTTCACCCAGACGGTTTTGCATCTGCCGGAACGCGGCATCGAGCACGGCGATTTCGTCGTGGCTGGTGAGGGTGTCCGGTGTGCCTGATGGCGCCGGCGACGGCGGGGCGACCGGGGCGCCGTCGATGTCGAAATGCGCCACCGTGTCGGTCAAACGGCGCAGCGGTCGGGTGATCAGGGTAAACGCGGTGAGACCGGCAATCAGGCACAGTAACGCGACCATACCGATCGACCACAGCGCGGTGTTCAGCGCCACGCTGGTGGCACCGCGTTCGGCGAAGCGGTCGTGTTCTTCGCTGAGCAGCACCACGTAGAGATAGCCGGCTTGCTGACCGTTGACCTTGAGCGGTGCAGCGCTGAACACCTTGCGCCCGTCGACGCTGCGCGGGTCGTCGCCGAGAATCGGCAGGGCCTCACCGTTGAGCAAGCGCCACACGGGCGTCAGATCGACCTGCTCGCGCCGCAGGTGGCCTTCGGGTGCCGCATTGCCGACCACCCGGCCGCTGCTGTCGAGCAGATAGACCTCGACACTCGGGTTCACCAGCATCAACTGGCTGAACAACTCACGCAGCGCATCGGGTTTCAAGCCATTGGCGTCCATCAACTGGGTGTCGTGGGCGATGTGCTGCGCCAGATCCCGGGACAAGCCTTGCACCACTTCCAGCTCATGCATGTGGTTGGAGCGCACCTGCATCCACACCGAGGTGCCGCTGCACACCAACAGCAACAGAGCGAACACCGCCGACAGGCGCTGGGTGAGTGTCAGTCTCATGGCTGCTCCTGCGCCGGGGCGAATTTATAGCCACGGCCCCACACCGTGAGAATGCGCACCGGCTGTGCCGGATCGGTTTCGATCTTGGCCCGCAGCCGATTGATGTGGGTGTTGACGGTGTGCTCGTAGCCTTCGTGGCTGTAACCCCAGACGGCGTTCAGCAGGTCCATGCGCGAGAAGACCTTGCCTGGCTGCCGGGCGAAAAAGTACAGCAGGTCGAACTCGCGTGGGGTGAGGTCCAGGCGCTTGCCGTCGAGCGACACGTCGCGGGTAATCGGGTCGATGAACAGTCCGTCGCTGGTCAGGCTGCCAGCGTCCATTCTCAGGTTGCGGGCCATGGCGTCGACCCGCCGCAACAGGGCCTTGACCCGTGCCACCAGTTCAAGCATCGAAAACGGTTTGGCCAGGTAATCGTCGGCCCCCAGCTCCAGGCCGAGGATGCGGTGCACTTCGCTCGACCGGGCGCTGGTGATGATGATCGGGGTGTAACGGGCCATGGCGCGGGCGCGGCGGCAGATTTCCAGACCGTCGACGCCTGGCAGCATCAGGTCGAGAATCAGTGCATCCCAACTGCCTTGTTCGAGCAGGCGCAAGCCTTCGTTGCCATCGGCGCTGTGCACGACCTCGAACTGCTCGTCGCGCAGGTGCAGGCAAATCAGGTCGGCGATGTGTTTGTCGTCCTCGACCACCAGGACGCGTTTGGGTTGATCCATCTGGGCTTAATCCTGTTGCGCAGTGCACGTATTGTGCGGGGTTTTCCCTCGGCGAGTTATCACGAATTGTTTAACTCCACGTGAGGATTTGGCGATCAACTCAAGCCTAGGCTGTGTTCCATGTAAACCACGGCGAATTTAGGGAGACGGCCATGTTTTCACGGCGACAGATTCTTCTAACGGGCGGCGGGCTGGGCCTTGCGGCGCTGGTGGCCGGTGTATTGCCAAAAATGACCGTGCGCTCGGCGCTGATCGGCGAGGCGAGCGCCGCCGAGACCTTCGAGGTCACTCACAGCGATGCCGAATGGCACGCGCTGCTCAGCGCCGAGCAGTACGACATCCTGCGCAAGGAGGGCACCGAACGGGCCTACTCCAGCGCACTGAACAACGAACACCGCGAGGGTATTTTTGCCTGCGCAGGCTGCGATCTGGCGCTGTTCTCATCGAACACCAAATTCGACAGCCGTACCGGTTGGCCGAGTTTCTGGGCGCCTTTGGAACATGCAGTCGCGACCCGCGAGGACCGCTCATTCGGCGTGCTGCGCGAAGAGGTTCATTGTCGACGTTGCGGCGGGCACTTGGGCCATGTGTTCAACGACGGGCCAAAACCGACCGGTCTACGCTACTGCATGAACGGTCTGGCAATGACCTTTAAGCCGCAATCGGCCTGACACCATGGGCAGGTTTTTTCCTTCACTTCATACAGGTCCTTGTTATGTGGCTTCTGGTCCTCGCTTATCTCGGTGGTGTGCTGACGATTCTCAGCCCGTGCATTCTGCCGGTACTGCCCTTTGTCTTCGCTCGCACCGGGCAGCCGTTTATCAAGAGTGGCTTGCCGCTGTTGGCGGGGATGGCGCTGACCTTCGCGCTCGTCGCCTCGTTGGCGGCGGTGGGCGGCGGTTGGGTGGTGCAACTCAATCAGTACGGTCGCTGGCTCGCGTTGCTGTTCGTAGCACTGTTCGGGCTGACGCTGCTGCTGCCACAACTCGCCGAACGGCTGACGCGGCCACTGGTGGCGGCCGGCAGTCGGCTGTCGGAAGTGGCGGGCGCCGATGCCCGACCGCGTCCGGGCGCTTCGTTGCTGATCGGCGTCGCCACCGGCCTGCTGTGGGCACCGTGCGCCGGGCCGATCCTCGGGCTGGTGCTGACCGGCGCTGCGTTGCAAGGGGCAAGCATCGGCACCACCTTGCTGTTGCTGGCCTACGCGCTGGGCGCCGCCACTTCCCTCGCGGTCGCCTTGCTGCTGGGCGGTAGAGTCTTCGCGGCGATGAAACGTTCGATCGGCGCCGGTGAGTGGCTGCGCCGTGGCTTGGGGGCCGCGATGCTGGCGGGTGTGGCGGCCATCGCGTTGGGGCTGGATACCGGGATTCTGGCGCGGGTGTCGACTGCGTCTACCGGTGGGCTTGAGCAAGCGTTGGTCGGTCGACTGGCGGCCAAATCGTCAACCCATAGCGGGGCAATGATGGCGCAGGTTCCATCGCTTGATCAGCCGGGCTCCAGCATGATGGCCGCCGGCGGTGCGATGAAAATGGCCGCCAAAGAATCCGCGACGCTGCCCGTCGAAGGCAATCTGCCGTCGCTGGACGGCGCGGTGCAGTGGCTCAACTCGCCGCCGCTCAGTGCTCAAGCGTTGAAGGGCAAAGTGGTGTTGGTGGATTTTTGGACCTACTCCTGCATCAACTGCTTGCGCACCTTGCCGTATGTCAAAGCCTGGGCCGAGAAGTATCGCGATCAGGGCCTGGTGGTGATTGGCGTGCATGCGCCGGAGTTCGCCTTCGAACGGGATGTGGGCAATGTGACCAAGGCCATGAAGGACCTGGGCATTACGTATCCGGTGGCCATCGACAACGACTACAGGATCTGGCGCGCTTTCAACAATGAATACTGGCCGGCGCACTATTTTGCCGACGCTCAGGGCCGCATTCGCTATCACCATTTTGGTGAGGGCAACTACGCCGAATCGGAGCGGGTGATTCAGCAACTGTTACGCGAAGCCGGCGCGGCGAAAGTTGCCGATGGTCTGATCGACGCCAGCGCTCAAGGCGTGCAACGGGCGTCAGACATGAACGAAGTCCGTTCGCCGGAAACCTACGTCGGCTACCAGCGTTCGGAGCATTTTGTACCTGAGGCGAGCCTCGCGCCGGACAAGGTTGCCGCGTACAGCGCGCCCTCGACGTTGGCGCTGAATGACTGGACGCTGGACGGTCAATGGAGCGTCGGTTCGGAACGTGCCACGTCGGCGGCCCCGGCCAGTCGCATCGTTTACCGCTTCCATGCCCGTGACCTGCACCTGGTGCTGGGGCCGGGCGCCGACGGCAAACCGGTGCGTTTCAAAGTCATGATCGACGGCAAAGTCCCCGGCGATGCCCACGGCACCGACGTCGCACCGGATGGCAGCGGCCGTGTGACCGAACAACGTCTCTACCAGTTGGTGCGCCAACCCGGCGACGTGGCAGATCGGACCTTCAGCATCGAGTTCCTTGACCCGGGCGTGTCGGCGTATGCGTTTACCTTTGGTTGATGAAATTGCAGCCCCGTAGGAGCTGCCGAAGGCTGCGATCTTCTCCAGCACACCGTGAATCTACTTATGCAGGAGTCATCATCATGAAAACCCTTTTCCCGTGGCGCCAGACCCTGCTCGGGCTGGCCGTCGCCGCAGTCGCAGGTCAATGTCTGGCCTTTTCATTCGGCGCTGCCGAGGACGCGGTCGCTATCGCGCCGCCAGCCCTCGACGAAACCCCCAAGGCCAATAGCGAAACGGCGGTGTTCGCCGGTGGCTGCTTCTGGGGTGTTCAAGGCGTGTTTCAGCATGTCAAAGGCGTCAAGAATGCGGTATCCGGTTACGCCGGAGGCGCAGCAAACACCGCGCAATACGAGCGCGTCAGCGATGGCGATACTGGCCATGCTGAATCCGTCGAAGTCACGTTCGACCCTGCTCAGGTGAGCTACGGTACCTTGCTGCAAATCTACTTCTCGGTGGCTCACAACCCCACCGAACTCAACCGCCAAGGGCCCGACACCGGCACCCAATACCGCTCGGCGATCTTTGTGGAAAGTGCCGAACAACAGAAAGTCGCTCAGGCCTACATCGCACAGTTGGATGCCGCGCATGCCTTCAACAAACCGATCGTGACCAAACTCGAAACCTACAACGGCTTCTACCCGGCAGAGGCCTACCATCAGAACTTCCTGACGGAGCATCCAACGTATCCCTACATCGTGATCAACGATCTGCCGAAAGTAGCGCAGCTCAAACAGCTCTATCCGCAGCGCTATCAGGAACAGCCGGTATTGGTGAAAAGCGGGCTCTAACGGGAGTGGGTATCAGGTTGCCTGGACATCGAGGTGCTTGCCCCACTTCTCTAGCGCAAACTCGACAAAGCTTCGCAGCTTTGGCAGCCGGTATCGGTCCTGCGCGTAGATCAGATTCATCGGGCGGCGGGGCAGTTGATAGTCCTGCATCAGTGCCACCAGCTTCCCTTCCCGAAGGTCTTGATCCACCAGTGCATCCGGCAGCATCACCACGCCCATTCCGGTGCGCGCCGCCTGGTGCATGCCTGATGAACTGTTGATCAGCATCGGCCCGCTCACAGCAACGACGATCTCCCCGTCGGGTCCACTCAGGCGCCACTGTTTTTCCACCGAACGCCATTCATCGCCCGCCGGGTAGGCGAAGGCCAGGCAATCGTGATCGGCCAGCTCCTCCGGCTTTTGCGGTGTGCCACGGCGTGCCAGATACGCCGGCGAGGCACACATCGTCAGGGTGTAATCCTCCAGCGGTCGGGCGATCAGGTTGGACGGTTCGGTGTTACCCAGGCGAATCGCGACATCAAAGCCGTTGTCCAGCAGATCAAGGCGTTGATTGCTCAACACCAGGTCCAGTTTGACCTGCGGGCAGCGCAGGACGAATTCGCTCAAGGCCGGCGCCAGGCGTTCTGTGCCAAAGGTCAGCGGGGCGGTGATCCGCAGCGTACCGCTGGGTTCGCCCTGGGTTTGTTCGGCCAGCCGCTCGGAGTCGGCCACCAGTCCCAGCACCTCAAGACAGCGTTGATAGTAGGTCGAGCCAAATTCGGTCAAGCGCTGACGCCGCGTCGTACGGTGCAGCAAGCTGACGCCCAGGCGTTGCTCCAGCGCTCGCAGGTGATTGCCGACCATGGTGGTCGACATTTCGCACTCCAGGGCGGCGGCGGTCATGCTGCCAGCCTCGACCACTTTCACGTAAACCGACATCGCCAGCAGTAAGTCCATTATCAAGCTCATCTTTAAAATGATTGAAGTATTCAGGCGTTTATCCAGCTCAGGTGGTTAACGATACTGCAAAAACACCGACTGATGATGGAGCTTGATGTCATGACCACCGCCTGCCTGATGACCACTTATCAACCCCTGGCCTTGAGCTTTACCAAAGGGCTGGGCACACGCCTGTGGGATCAGGCCGGTCGCGAGTATCTGGATGCGGTGGCGGGCGTGGCGGTGACCAACGTCGGCCACTCGCACCCGAGGGTGGTCAGCGCTATCAGCGAACAGGCCGGCCTGTTGCTGCATACATCCAACCTGTACAGCATCGACTGGCAGCAACGGCTGGCGGAAAAACTGACACAGCTGTCCGGTCTTGACCGGGTGTTTTTCAACAATTCTGGTGCCGAAGCCAATGAGACCGCGTTGAAGCTGGCGCGGCTGTACGGTTGGCATAAAGGCGTCGAGCAGCCGTTAGTGGTGGTGATGGAAAACGCCTTTCATGGCCGCACGCTTGGCACCTTGTCGGCCAGCGATGGCCCTGCGGTACGTTTGGGATTCCAAAGATTACCGGGGGACTTCATCAAAGTCCCGTTCGGCGATCTCGCCGCGCTGGATAAGGCCCATCGGACCTACGGCCAGCGCATCGTGGCCGTTCTGATGGAGCCGATTCAGGGCGAAAGCGGCGTGCAACTCGCGCCACCCGGCTACCTGAAAGCCCTGCGCGAATTGTGCAATCGGCGCAACTGGCTGCTGATGCTCGACGAGATCCAGACCGGTATCGGCCGCACCGGGCAATGGTTCGCTTTCCAGCACGAAGGTATCGTGCCGGACGTCATGACACTGGCCAAAGGTCTGGGCAACGGCGTCCCGATCGGCGCCTGCCTGGCCCGAGGCAAAGCCGCCGAACTCTTCACCCCCGGCAGCCACGGCAGCACGTTTGGCGGAAACCCGCTGGCATGTCGGGTGGGTTGCACAGTGTTGGAGATCATCGAAGAGCAAGGCTTGCTGGAAAACGCCAAACGCCAGGGCGAACGCTTGCTTGCACGCTTGCACGCCGAACTCGATGGCGAACCGCAGGTGCTGGCGATCCGTGGCCAAGGCTTGATGATCGGCATCGAACTGGCTCAGCCCATTCGCGACCTGACCCTGATCGCCGCGCGGGATCACGGGTTGCTGATCAACGTGACACGGGGCAAGACCATCCGCTTGCTACCACCGCTGACCATTGATGAGCGGGAGGTGGAGATGATTGTGCGGGGGGTAGGGCGGGTGGTGAGAGCTGATTGATCCGTTTGAGATGTACCGACCCCTCTCGTAGGAGCTTGGCTTGCCAGCGATGGCAGTCTCACGGGTGCCATCGCTGGCAAGCCAGGCTCCTACGGTTTTTTGTCCGTCGCCAGGTACGAAGGGGCCTGATTTACTGCTGGAACTTACGCTTGTTCCTCAGGTGCAGGATCACCGCCACCACTGCAACGACCACCACAACACCCAGGGCAATCGGCAGCCGGTAAGGCTTGAGGTTGCCGAACAATTGCTGAAGTGCTTCGCCAGCCCAATAACCACCGGTGACGAACAGCGTGGCCCAGACCATTGCGCCGAACATGTTCAGCAGTGAAAAACGCAACGGTGACAGACCACTGGCACCGATCACCATCGGGCCCACCAACCGCATGCCATACAGAAAACGTACCGAAAAAACCGATGTCGACGGGTAACGATCGATCAATCCGGAGACTCGCTTGATCTGCGCTTGCTGGCGCTTGAGACGAGGCAAGAGTCGCGCGCCGAAATAACGACCGCTCCAGAACAGCAATTGATCCCCCAACATTCCGCCCGCGCTGGCCCAGGCAATCACCGGCCAGAGCTTCAGCAAATGCTGATGCGCCGCCATGCCGCCCAATATCAGGATGGTTTCGCCTTCCATGACACAGCCAAGGAAAACCGCCCAGTAGCCGTAGGTCGCGAGGAGGTGGTTGAGGTCTATGTGCGCGAACATGGGCGGTTGACGACCTTTTGAGATTCATGAGGGTTAGGCAATTGTGGCTCGTTATCGGGTGACTTCGTGGTGATTTTTGTTACGTGTGGAGCAAATTGGACTCCTTTCGCCGTTGTAGACGGGCGCGAGTGAGTCGTGCGCGGTGTTTCGATTGAGCAAGGAATGGCAGGGCTCAAGCCGATGCCGAAGCGCCCTGCACCAAAGTCTGCGCCTCACCATGTTCAATCACCCAGCGCAACAGGTCGCTCACCGGCACGCGGTGGCTGCGTTCGACCCATTGCAGGCCGTCGGGGCTGTAATGTTCGGTGTAGCGGGTGAGGATCATCTCGCGCTGGTCACTCGACAGCCGCAGGCTGACTTCGCGGCAGTGCAGGTTGGCGTTGGCGTGTTTCACCACGCGTTGTTGCAGGATCAGGGGCTGGTTTTCAGAGATCATCGGTCGGGGCTTCCTGGCAGCGGTGTACGCGTGAGCAAGGGCAAGAGCAAACAGTCTTCGGGAATAGGTGCCAGATGCTGACATTCGGGTCTTGCGCAAAGATGTCTGCTTTTTTACCGCGATGTCGCTTTGTTACCCGATTGAAATATATGACGGGCTGCGCCGAATGGTTTTAGATGTGGGTTCTTTCAGGCCATAAGTGATGCCCGCTGGTGAGCAGTCTTTTGATCGTGGACGACGACCTTGAGGTCCTCGCGCTGCTGAAGAAGTTTTTTGTGCAACAAGGCTATGCGGTGGAAGTTGCCACCGATGGCGTTGCGATGTGGGCGGCGATTGAGCGCCAGGCGCCGGATCTGATCATTCTCGACCTGATGCTGCCGGGCGAGAACGGGTTGACGCTGTGCCAGCGCCTGCGCCAGCAATACCCGACGCCGGTGATCATGTTGACCGCCATGGGTGAGTTGAGTGATCGGGTGGTCGGGCTGGAGATGGGCGCCGATGACTACCTGAGCAAACCGTTCGACGCCCGGGAGCTGCTGGCCCGGGTGCGCGCGGTGTTGCGCCGGGCGGGGGAAAGCCTCCCGCTGACCGGGGAAGCGCCACGCCCGCTGATCAAATTCGCCGACTGGCAACTGGACCTCACCCGTCGGGAACTGCGCTCACCGGATCAGGTGATGATCCCGCTGTCGGCCGGGGAGTTCGACTTGCTGCTGGTGTTTGTCGAACATCCACAGCGCATTCTCACTCGGGAGCAGTTGCTGGACCTGGCTCGGGGCCGCACGCATGAGGCGTTCGATCGCAGCATCGACGTTCAGGTCAGCCGCTTGCGGCGCAAACTGGAGTACGACACCAAGCGCCCCGAGATGATTCGTACCGTGCGCAACGGCGGGTATCTGTTCACCCCCAGCGTGACCCGCCAGTGAAAAAACTCATGGCCGCTTTGCGTCTGCGCCCGCGTGACACCGTGGCCCGCTGGATCGCCCTGACCACCCTCATCGCGATGCTCACGTCGCTGGCGTTCAACGCGCTGTTTATTCAGTTGGCCGGCGTCTGGGCTTATCCACCGTTGGCCGAGACTGGCCTGTTGGAAAAAACCGCGTCCATTACCCGGATGATCGAAGCCTCGCAAGCATCTCAGCGCGAACACCTTGTCGAGGCCGCCAGCAATGACGCTTTTAGCGTGAGTTGGCATGCCACCCGTCAAGGCCTCGACTTGCCGGATACTCCCGAAGCGGCTTACCGCACGGCCTCACCTGAAGCCCAGCGTCTGTTCAACACGCCGACCCGCCGGGTCGAAGCCTATCAACCCGGCGACTGGCCACAGAAGAACGGTCACTACGCTTTGCTGGTGCAACTGGCGGATGAGTCCTGGCTGATGTTCAGCGTGCCGTCCCGCAGCTGGGGGCTGGCGGAAGGGCCGCGAACCCTGATCGTGATTCTGCTGGTGCTGCTGTCGACCAGCGTCGTGGCGCTGATCGCCACCCGGCGTCTGGCCAAACCCTTGCAGCAATTCGCCCTAGGCGCCCGACGCTTTGGCGTCGACTTTCGCGCCCCGCCCATCGACCCGGTCGGCCCGCATGAAATCCGTCAGGCGATCCTCGCGTTCAATGCGATGCAGGCCCAGTTGCAGCACTTCATCAAAGACCGCACGCAGATGCTTGCTGCCATCTCCCACGACCTGCGCACCCCCCTGACCCGAATGCGCTTGCGCGGCGAATTCATCGAAGACCCCGAGCAGCAACAACGGCTGTTTCGCGACGTCGACGAAATGCAGGCCATGATCAACTCCGCCCTGGAATTCTTCCGCGACGACGCCCGCCTGGAACAGGCAACTCAGTTCGACCTGGCTGAACTGCTGCAAACCCTGATCGACGACTACCGCGACCAGTCCATCGACATCACCTTCAGCGGCCCACCCCGGCTGGTCTACTTCGGCCGCCCGCTGGGGTTGAAACGGGTGATCACCAATTTGCTGGATAACGCGATCAAGTACGCCAGTGAACCGGCGATTGAACTGTGCCAAGAGGATGAACAGGTGATCGTTCGGATACTCGACCGCGGGCCGGGGATTCCGGCTGACAGTTATGAACAGGTGTTTGCACCGTTCTTTCGGCTGGAAGGGTCGCGGAATAAGAGCACGGGGGGCGTGGGGCTGGGGTTGTCGGCGGCGCGGGCGATTGTGTTGGAACACGGCGGCACGCTGACCGTGCGCAATCGGACAGGGGGAGGGTTGGAGGCGCGGGTGGTGTTGCCGGTGCAGGTGGGGTAGAGAGGATTTATGCGGGGACAGACGTGCTGTTCCTGAAAGGTTTTTTCGTACAGAACCAAGTGAACTTTGGGCAATCCAACAGCAAGTGCCAACCAAGGCGCCGAATCATCTGGCCTAAGGATCAATAGTGAAAGCCCTTATGCAAACCAAGGTCCTCCTGGCGCTCGCCATCTTTTGTGGGGCCCTGCAAACATCCGGTTGCGCGCCTACAACCCGGTCGGCACTTGGCGCATCGTCGCCACCCAGCTTCGTGATCGGACCTGAGGCAGGTGATCCCCATTCCCATGCTGCATTCCCGAAGACGCCCAACGACATCATCAAGGTGTCGTCACAGGTACGCGTGACGACAGCCGTCGGTGAGGGGCTGAACTTCTTTGCAATTCAAGTCAATTTCCCGAATAAGACCTGGGCACACGGTGGCCCCCAGTTGGTGAACGGCCGCTATCAAATGAATTGGGGCGGACTGGTGAGCCGCGGCGGTGGCGCGACCGACTATCGGGAGGAAGACCCTGCTGCGGATCTCCGCCTGATGCAGAACGCTGCCGATTTGGAGCGCAGTCACGTGTATCCGTGGGTGACGGGCAAAGAGTACGTGCTCACGATCGAAAGGGGGAGACAGATAACGTTTCCGCCAGGCGTGTACGTCTTCATCGGTTCTGGCCCGCCGGTTTCAGTTCCCTATGTGCGCACTCTGTGGGAATGGAAGTTCACCTTGAAGCCCTCCGGAGGTGGCGATCCGGTCCAGGTGTCCACGCTGTACGATGCTGCTGATCGGATAGCCAGTTTCTATATCTGGAACGAGTGTGGCTATGGCTCATGCGGCAAGGGACAGAGCGCCGTCTGGTCCATGCCGGTCTATACCAGGCTCGGCACACCTGGCGTGAAGATGCAGGCACAAACACTGAGTCGCTTTTAGAGTCACGCCGACTACGACTGCCTCGGCCAACGGCTCAGCGTTCCCTTGGGGCCTGGCCGAGGCACACCTGGAAACCTTCCATGCGTTGATAAACGCGAACGGATGCCCACTGTATGATTCTTCGTAAAATCGTGCCAAACCGGCTTCCCACCTGGGTTCGAAACCTGGCTGCCACCGTTCTCTGGATCCAGATCTGTACGGGCTGCACTGCCCAGGAAGCTCAACATGCGGCGTCTTCCAAGGTCGTAGCGCCCAGCCAGCAGGCAGCCTGGCCAAGTGCGGAACTGGTCGATTCGCTACGCGCATCACCAGGGCGGTGGTCCGCACTTCGTGCGACGTGCGATCGGAACCTCGACTACACCCCGCATCCAGTCGCTGATTTCACACCGCCGCCACATTATGTCGACCGTGCAGGCGAGCAACGCATCGCCAAGTCACTGGGAGACGACGGCCTCGTCGCCTATCAAGAGGCGCTGTGTTTTGCGCTGAGCGGCGATCGGCAATACGCGAAAACCGGTGAGCGCATACTCGATGCGTGGGCGGCTGGTGTGCAACACATCGACCGTGGGCAAGGTACCGCCGATTTCAACTTCACGTTTCCCAAGTATGTGTTGGCTGCGGTGATGCTTCGTGCTGACAGTCAGTGGCATGACGCTACGTTCAAGAGCTTCCTGCGCGAACGAGTGCTGCCCCTTTCGGTCGCATCGCGATCAAATAACTTTGGCAACTGGGGTGTGCTGCTTGAAGCCAGCAGTGCCGCCTATCTCAATGACCGCCGCCTCATGGAGAAGGCAATGAATCGCTGGAGCGCCCTGATGCTTAGTCAGGTGTCGTCAGATGGATCAATGGCGGCTGAAATCTGCCGGAGCAACACAACAGATTGGTGTGGCGGACCCGATAAAGGGGTCAACGGCCTTTCGTATACCCACTATACGTTGCTGCCCACCACACTGGCCGCGGAAGTCTTGCGCAATGAGGGCTTCAACGTTTATGCAAGCAACGCTGGTCAGCAACTTGCCTTAGCCTATGCAAGAGCAGCCGGTTGGACCTTGCATCCGGAAACCTTCCCTTACTACGCCAGTAATGGTGGGCACTTGAACGGTGTGCGCAACGCGGCATATTTCCGGATTTTGCAGCACAGGATTCCCAATACCGACGGTAGTGCGGCCATTCACCAGGGCAATCTCGGAATGGATGGATACGAAATCGCCTTGTTGTATGGAGAGGCTCTGTAAGTCATTGCCCGCGCTCCCCGGCCACAAAAAAACGGTGACAGACTACGTTTTCTCACACCCATAATCGTGGTCTGTCCCGTATTTCCTGTATGAAATTCGTCAGGCGATCCTCGCGTTCAATGCCATGCAGGCCCAGTTGCAGCACTTCATCAAAGACCGCACGCAGATGCTCGCCGCCATCTCCCACGACTTGCGCACCCCGCTGACCCGCATGCGCCTGCGCGGTGAATTCATCGAAGACCCCGAACAGCAACAACGACTGTTTCGCGACGTCGACGAAATGCAGGCGATGATCAACTCCGCCCTGGAATTCTTCCGCGACGACGCTCGCCTGGAACAGGCAACCCAGTTCGACCTGGCCGAACTGCTGCAAACCCTGATCGACGACTACCGCGACCAGTCCATCGACATCACCTTCAGCGGCCCACCCCGACTGGTCTACTTCGGCCGCCCGCTGGGGCTGAAACGGGTGATCACCAACTTGCTGGACAACGCGATCAAGTACGCCAGTGAACCGGCGATTGAACTGTGCCAAGAGGATGAACAGGTGATCGTTCGGATACTCGACCGCGGGCCGGGGATTACGGCTGACAGTTATGAACAGGTGTTTGCACCGTTCTTTCGGCTGGAAGGGTCACGAAAATAAATCAGTCCCTTTTTCCCTTATCGTAATGCCATCAGGTCAAGCCGGTTCAGTCAGCGACGAAGCCTTCTCCGGTGGTTTTATCGAACCGATGTAAACCGCGACGATGGTGATCAACGCACCGCTGATTTGCAGCATGGAGCTGGCTTTATGCAAGAAAACGACATCGATGAAGTAGGTGATCACCGGTTCCAGCAGCAGAATCAAGCCAGCCAGGCCCAGGCTGATGGAGCCAATCGAGCGGTTGACCAATAGCCAGCCAACAAACTGCACGAGCACGCCATAGATAATCAGCATGACCAGCGTTTGTTGATCCGCAATCACCAGGCTTTCTCCATTTGCAACGGCATAGCCCAGCAGAACGAGTGCTGCCCAGATACTCAGGTTAAGCATTTGGGCGATCTTGTCTCCTCCACCCTCTGGCAATTTGGTGTTGATCTTCAGGAAGTACACGCAAATGGCATAAGCCAACCCTGACAACACGCCATAGACAACACCCTTTATCCCTATCGTCGTGGCCATCTCAGGCAGCAGCAACATGTACAGTCCGGAGAACGCCAAAGTGATCGATATTACAAAGTAGATCGAGGGCTTTTCTTTCAAGAGATAAAGCCCCAAGAGGGTCATAAAGAACACTTGGCAATTAGTCAGGATCGAACCAATGCCCGGACCGACTATATAAATACTCTGATGCCAGAGAATCAAATCAACCGCTAAAAAAACGCCCGCCAGCGCGGTGTATAACCGGGCCTTGCTGTCTTGCAACTTTATCGGAGTCTTGCGAAGTTTTAACAGCAGGTAAAACAACACCGAGGCAAACAACATCCGATAAAACCCGGCGCCCCCCGCCCCGATATGGGCGAAGGCCACGGCCAAGGCAGAAAGGCTGAGCATCAAGCCACCCACCGTCAACTCCAGTACGGCCCTATTGGTCGACATAGCGACTCCACTGATGGTTAGGCAACACTCTGATTCAGTCGCGCAGCATTTGGGCTGCGGACCCGCTAGATCTCTTCGGCGGCCAGCTGCAACCACTGCTGCACCGGCGGGTAAGCCAGCACCGCATCGACATAGGCTTGCAGCGGTGCCGGCACGGCAATCCCATAGCGACGAAAGCGGAAAACTACCGGGGCAAACATGGCATCCACGATCCCAAATTCACCGCAGAGGAACTTCGTGGAACCGCTCACCGTTCTCAAGTGGCTCCAGATGTTGAAAATGCGCTGAATTTCATCCTTGGTTTCTGTCGTCAACACGTCTGGGGTGTCACCGGTGTTCAAACCAAACGACATCTGCGTGCGGACATGGGTAAAGCCAGAGTGCATTTCCGCCGCTGCCGCCCGAGCCACCGCTTTAATGTGTTGTTCTTGCGGCCACAAGTTTGCTTCAGGGTAGACGCTGGCAATATATTCAGAAATCGCCAGGCTGTCGTTGATAACAATATCGTCCCGAAGTAGCGCGGGTACCTTTCCTGACGGGGAGTACTTTAGAATACGTTTTCGAGTATCCTTTTCTTCCAGTTTTATTTGAATGGTTTCAAACGAAATATCAGCAGTCACCAGTACCAGCCACGCCCGAAATGACCAAGAAGATTTATTGAAATCCCCGATAACTAGTTTAGTTGGCATTGTTTTTCCTGGCTCGTATTAAGGAATTGATGCTAAATTTATCAGGCCATTTTTCGAACGTCTTGCACAAAACTGGACAGGTCATGAAAGAGCACCCGCGCCGCAAAAGCTCCGCAAAAATCAATGAGGATTTCTCTCGGTTCTGGCGGATACCTGAGGGTGATTGCGAGCTGCTGTCGGCACGCTACAGCACCCAGTCATTTGGCAGGCATTCACACGATCGCTACGCGATCGGCGTCATAAGCGGCGGCGTTGAAAAGCTCTTCTATCGGGGTTCCCATTACGTTGGAACTGCCGGGAGTGTGGTCACTATCAGCCCGGGTGAGATACATGACGGGCTTCCCGGAAGCGATGGCGGCTGGATGTATCGGATGCTTTATATTGACCCGGCATGGCTTAATAAAGTGGTCTTGCAAGACAGGTATTCTTCGGAACACATTCATCTTTTTCAACAAGCGCTGACTCAAGACGACCTGTTTGCTCAATCGTTTTTGTATCACCATCAGCTCATCGAAAAGTCCAACCCTAGCCTTGAGCGCGAGACCATCCTGCTGGAGTTGGTCACACAGCTCTTTCAGAGGCATGGGGTGATCATAAAATCTTCAGAGGCCACCGAGCGTGATGCGGTAAAACGCATCAAGAAAAAGCTGGAAGATGAATTCGATAAAAACATACCGCTGGAAAACCTCGCCAAACTCGTTGATCTCGACCCTCTGTACATGATCCGGGTGTTCAAAAAGAACGTCGGCCTCTCTCCTCACAGCTATCAAATCCAAAAAAGAATCGCTCACGTACAAAACCTTCTACGCATGGGCGTGAGTCTTGCGGAAGCGTCCTTTTGTTGCGGATTTTTTGACCAGAGCCATATGACAAGAGCCTTCAAGAAGGTCGTCGGCGTGACACCTGGCAGTTTTCGGAATTCAACCACGAGAGCATCACGGACGTCTCCGAGCTGAAGCTCAAGGGATAGGCTCGTCTTGGGCTTCAGGAAGCTCTTGGTAGCTTCTTGCCGACGGTGCTGGGCAGGTTCGCCAGGGCTCATCCCCTGTACTCACGCAAGGAAACGCCGTGAAAAAATCCCTTATAGGCCATGGCCAACTGGCCACCCCCGGTGGGTGGTTGTAAACCTTGAGGCGCAGGTTGTAGTCGCCAGGCTGTTGCTGGAACTTGTCCAGCGTGACGCGGCCAAAGAGCCCGGAATCGTTCAGCACTTTTTGCAGTTCAGGCTTGAGCATGTCACGCGCTTGTGGAACTTCAACGGCTGAAGCGCTTTTTGGCTCGCCTTGATAGAAGTTGAAGTCCACATAGACATTCGGTTTGTTCGAATAGCTGGACATGGACGGCAGAGTCACCGGAGCCACTTCGTCCTTGGTAAAACTGGCGCAAGCACCAGGGTCAACCCCAGAATTTTTCCAAATTGCATGACAACTTCCTTAATTGATGGCAACGCGCCTCCATGCGGAGCGCCAGGCGGATTCTAGAGAGTGTCGTACGATTGCAAAAGGCCGTATCTGAGAAAAGCTGGCTGGGGATCGGAAAAAAGGGCAGGTTTTTCCATAGCCTGAAGGGCTGCTTCACGCAAGGGGAAGCCAGTCAGCTTTGACCAAGGTTGTTGAGCCGAGAAGCCGTCCGGTTGGAGGGCAGGAAGTGGGGCGGTGTTCAGTTGTCACGAAAACAGATAAAAAATGGGCGACCTTGTTCAGGTCGCCCATTTCATCCACGCAATGACTTTGTGAACTCTAATATGTAATAACAGCCCAGTCTTGATTAAAGATGTTGAGCACTCCGCTTAATGCCACTGGCTCTTTACTTCCTGCCACTGAGTATCTGACAGCCACTTATCTGCCATCGGAAAGAAGATATTCTCCTCGGACTCCATATGATCATAGTATTTCTTGATAAAGTCATCGATGGTATCAACGATCACTTTTATTTCCTGAGTTGACTCTTCCAACGCCTTGAGTTGTCCAGCAATACGCCCAAATGCCAGATGATCTCGCTCGATATCCTTGACCCGTGGGTGGATCGGTGCCTCGGTCTCCAGCAAGGCCCGCCGGATAGTCTCTTCATTTTCGTGGTGATGCCGCTCTGCGTCACCATGCAAGGCTTCCAGTTCCTGAAACAACAACTTGCGATCATCGGCACCCGCGGACTCATGCTTCATTTTCCTCAGTAATCCTTTGATCTGGGTAATTTTGAGTGCCACCTCATGATGATAGGTGTGCAGTTCATTCAACAGTGCGTTCATATCAAATCCTCTCTGCTACACCAAGGCATCACGGGGGACTATTATTAATCAGCAACTTTCAAGTGTTGATCAATATATAAACTTCCATCACTTCTAATACATCCATCCGCCGCATTCATCAATACGTACTAAACATTTTTAGTATAGTCGGGCGCCAAATTCTCACCCCGGTAAATGTGCCGCCCTTGGATGAATTTGAAATATCAGATCAGTGTTGATATGCGCTATTTGATCGACTGAAGGAGACGCTACAAATAACAGGGGACGGGATTGTTGGTTTTGGAGGGGGGGGAAGAACGGGAGGCGTTATCAAGCGGAGCATGAGTTTGCCCCTTGGCCTGTCTTCACAAACCAAGGGGCAATACCAATGGATCAGGTGAACCTAAGCCTCCCAGCCCGCGCCACTGACCGCTGATTGCACCAGCGGATGCAAGTCTGCGCCCTGATGCTCTGTCTGCCAGGCCAGCAATTCCTTGCGCATGCCGGGCGTCCAGTACATTTTCAGGTGATTACGCACGTCGAGCACGGCCTGTTTCTGGTCCGGTTCGCTGGCGAAGTACTGGGCGATCTGGTTAGCCATTTTGATCAGGTTGGCGGTGCTCATCGGCGTACCTCGGCTTTTGCTCCGGCAGCGCGTGCCTGGCGGCGTTCATCGAGCAGGCGTTGCTGTTCGTCGCTGAATGCCTGGTAGCGTTTTTGCCACTCGGAAGGGTGGTAGACGCGGCTGACTTCCACGGCGGTGACTTTGTATTCCGGACAGTTGGTGGCCCAGTCGGAGTTGTCGGTGGTGATGACGTTGGCCCCCGATTCCGGGAAGTGGAAGGTGGTGTACACCACACCCGGGGCGACCCGTTCGGTGATCCGCGCACGCAGGACGGTTTGCCCGGCGCGGCTGCCGATGCCGACCCAGTCACCTTCGTTGATGCCACGGCTCTCGGCGTCGGTCGGGTGGATTTCCAGGCGGTCTTCGTCGTGCCAGGCGACGTTGTCGGTACGCCGGGTCTGGGCGCCGACGTTGTACTGGCTGAGGATACGCCCGGTGGTCAGCAGCAGCGGATAGCGGCTGTTGACCTTTTCTTCGGTGGGCACGTAACCGGTGAGCATGAAGCGCCCCTTGCCGCGCACGAATTCCTCGATGTGCATGGTCGGCGTGCCGTCCGGTGCCGCAGCGTTGCACGGCCATTGCAGGCTGCCGTGGCGCTCCAGTGAGGCGTAGCTGACGTTGGTGAAGGTCGGCGTCAGGCTGGCGATTTCATCCATGATTTGCGACGGGTGTTGGTAGTTCATCGGGTAACCGAGGGCGTTGGCCAGGGCCACGGTGCCTTCCCAGTCGGCCTTGCCGCCCAGCGGTTCCATGACTTTGCGCACCCGGGAGATGCGCCGCTCGGCGTTGGTGAAGGTGCCGTCTTTTTCCAGGAACGAGCTGCCCGGCAGGAACACGTGGGCGAACTTGGCGGTTTCGTTGAGGAAAATGTCCTGCACCACGATGCATTCCATGGCCGACAGGGCCGCGGTGACGTGCTGGGTATTGGGATCGCTCTGGGCGATGTCTTCACCCTGGCAATACAAGCCCTTGAAGCTGCCGCCCAGGGCGGCTTCGAACATGTTGGGAATGCGCAGGCCCGGATCGGGTTGCAGCGTAACGTTCCAGGCCTGTTCGAACTGCGCGCGTACCACCTCGTTGGAGATGTGCCGGTAGCCGGGCAGTTCGTGCGGGAAGGAACCCATGTCGCAGGAGCCCTGAACGTTATTCTGCCCACGCAGCGGGTTCACGCCCACGCCTTCGCGGCCGATGTTGCCCGTGACCATGGCCAGGTTGGCGATGCCCATGACCGCGGTGCTGCCCTGGCTGTGTTCGGTGACGCCCAGGCCATAGTAGATCGCCGCATTGCCACCGGTGGCATACAGACGGGCGGCGGCGCGGATGTC
Source organism: Pseudomonas sp. GW822-FHT02D10 (assembly GCF_058802345.1). Classification (NCBI taxonomy): domain Bacteria; kingdom Pseudomonadati; phylum Pseudomonadota; class Gammaproteobacteria; order Pseudomonadales; family Pseudomonadaceae; genus Pseudomonas; species Pseudomonas sp. GW822-FHT02D10. The sequence goes on along the minus strand of NZ_JBXAOB010000003.1, from coordinate 309,175 downwards.
GGCAGCGGCGACGCCGCAGATCTCGCCAAGGACTTCCGGCGAGTTTTCCGCGCGGCTGACGAACGCTTTCCACTGGGCGAAATCGCTGCCCTCGCAACGAGCGTCGATAAAGGCCTGGTTGAGCAGGCCTTCGGTGACGATGACGTGGGCCAGGGCGTTGAGCATGGCGACGTTGGTGCCGGGGCGCAGCGCCAGATGCAGTTCGGCGCGGGCATGCACCGTGTCCACCAGATCAATGCGGCGTGGGTCGATGACGATCAGCCGCGCGCCTTCACGCAGGCGGCGCTTGAGCTGGGAGGCGAACACCGGGTGGGCGTCGCTGGGGTTGGCGCCCATCACCAGGATCACGTCGGCCTGCATCACCGAGTCGAAACTCTGGGTGCCGGCGGACTCGCCCAGGGTTTGTTTCAGGCCATAGCCGGTCGGCGAGTGGCAGACCCGCGCGCAGGTGTCGACGTTGTTGTTGCCAAACGCGGCGCGCACCAGTTTTTGCACCAGATAGGTTTCTTCGTTGGTGCAGCGGCTGGAGGTGATGCCGCCAATGGAGTCGCGGCCGTATTTTTGCTGCAGGCGACGGAATTCGCTGGCGGCGTAGGTCACCGCTTCATCCCAGCTGACTTCCTGCCAAGGGTCGTTGATGTGCTTGCGGATCATCGGCTTGGTGATGCGATCCGGGTGGGTCGCGTAGCCCCAGGCAAAGCGCCCTTTGACGCACGAGTGGCCGTGGTTGGCCTGGCCGTTCTTGTCGGGAACCATGCGCACGACCTGGTCGCCTTTCATCTCGGCGCGGAACGAGCAACCCACGCCGCAATAGGCGCAGGTAGTGATCACGCTGTGTTCGGGCTGACCCAGCTCGACCACGCTTTTTTCCATCAGCGTCGCGGTCGGGCAGGCTTGTACACAGGCACCGCAGGACACGCATTCCGAGTCGAGGAAGTTCTCGCCACCGGCGGCCGCGACCCGGGATTCGAAACCGCGTCCGGTAATGGTCAGGGCAAAGGTGCCCTGGGTTTCTTCGCAGGCGCGCACGCAGCGGTTACAGACGATGCACTTGCTCGGGTCGTAGTCGAAGTAAGGGTTGGAAGTGTCCTTCACATCGGCCAGATGGTTCTCGCCTTCATAGCCGTAACGCACTTCCCGCAGGCCGACCTGGCCGGCGACGGTTTGCAGCTCGCAGTTGCCGTTGGCCGAGCAAGTCAGGCAGTCCAGCGGGTGATCGGAGATGTACAGCTCCATGACGTTGCGGCGCAGGGTGGCGAGCTTCGGCGTCTGGGTGTGCACGCTCATGCCTTCGCTGACCGGCGTGGTGCAGGACGCCGGGTAGCCGCGCATGCCGTCGATCTCGACCAGGCACATGCGGCAGGAGCCGAAGGCTTCCAGGCTGTCGGTGGCACACAGTTTGGGAATGGTGGTGCCCAGCAGCGCGGCGGCGCGCATCACCGAGGTGCCTTCGGGCACGCTGATGCTTTGACCGTCGATGTTCAGGGTGACCTGCACCTCGCTGTTGCGCGCAGGGGTGCCCAGATCGATATCGGTGTTCGGGTCGAAGAGAGTGATCATTGGTCGGCCTCCGAAGATTGCAGACCGAAGTCGGCGGGGAAGTACTTGAGGGCGCTGGCGACCGGAAAGGAGACCATGCCGCCCAATGCGCACAACGAACCGTACTGCAGGGTGTCGCACAGGTCCTTGAGGATGATCACCTGTTCATCACGACTGCTCTGGTCCGGCGCGGCCAGCAGGCGGTCGATCACCTCCACGCCGCGGGTCGAGCCAATGCGGCATGGCGTGCATTTGCCACAGGATTCTTCGGCGCAGAACTGCATGGCGAAGCGCGCCATGTGGGCCATGTCGAGGCTGTCGTCAGCCACCACCACACCCCCGTGACCGAGCATGGCACCGATGGCGGCGAAGGCTTCGTAGTCCAGCGGTGTGTCGAATTGCCCAGGCGGCACCCAGGCGCCGAGAGGGCCGCCAACCTGCGCGGCTTTCAGCGGCCGGCCACTGGCGGTACCGCCGCCGTAGTCTTCCACCAGTTCCCGCAGGGTCAGGCCAAAGGCCCGTTCCACCAGGCCGCCGTGACGAACATTGCCCGCCAGTTGGAAGGGCATGGTGCCGAGGGAACGGCCCATGCCGTAATCGCGATAGAACTGCGCGCCCTTGGCCAGAATCAGCGGCACCGAGGCCAGCGTCAGTACGTTATGCACCAGGGTCGGCAGGCCGAACAGGCCCTGCAAGGCCGGGATCGGTGGCTTGGCGCGGACGATCCCGCGCTTGCCTTCGAGCGAGTCGAGCAGCGCGGTTTCTTCACCGCAGATGTAAGCGCCGGCACCGACGCGCACTTCCATGTCGAAGGCCTGGCCGCTGCCGCCGACATTGGCACCGAGGTAACCGGCGGACCGGGCGATATCTAATGCCGCGCGCAGGGTGGCCACGGCCTGTGGATATTCCGAGCGCACATAGATGTAGCCGTAGCTGGCGCCGACGGTGATGCCGGCAATGGCCATGCCTTCGATCAGCAGGAAGGGGTCGCCTTCCATCAACATGCGGTCGGCGAAGGTGCCGGAGTCGCCTTCGTCGGCGTTGCACACAATGTACTTCTGCGCCGCCTGAGTGCCGCGCACCGTGCGCCATTTGATCCCGGCCGGGAAGGCTGCGCCGCCACGGCCACGCAGGCCCGAATCGAACACGGCGGTCGCGGTCTGCTCGCCGCCCAGAGCGACGGCCCGGGTCAAGCCCTCGAAGCCGCCGTGGGCCCGGTAATCCTCAAGGGACAGCGGCCGGGTAATGCCAGCGCGGGCGAACAACAGGCGTTGTTGTGTCTTCAGATAAGGCAGCTCTTCCACCCGGCCCAAGGCCAGTGGATGGGCGGACGGCTCGCCTTGCAGCGCATCGAGCAGCGACGGCACATCGGCAGCGGTCAGCGGGCCGAAGCCGATACGGCCTTGCGGGCTGTCCACTTCCAGCAGCGGCTCCAGCCAGTACAGGCCGCGAGAACTGGTGCGTTGCAGGTCCAGCGGCAGATTGCGTTCGCGGGCCTGAGTGACCAGGGCCACGGCCACCTCATCGGCACCCACGGCACGGGCAAGCGAATCACAGGGCAGATAAAGACTCGGCATCATGCGTCCTCCAGGCAAGCGTCGAGCAGGGCATCCAGACGCTCGGCGCTAAGCCGCGCATGCACCTGACCATCGAGCTCCAGAGCCGGCGAACAGGCGCAGGCGCCGAGGCAATACACCGGGCGCAGGCTGATGTTGCCGTCGGCACTGCTGCCGTGGTCGTCCAGTTGCAGGCGTTCACGCAACTGCGCCGCGAGCTGCTCGGCGCCGCGGCTCTGGCAGGACTCGGCCCGGCACAGACGCAGGATATGCCGCGCCGGGGGCGCGGTACGGAAGTCATGGTAGAAGCTGATCACCCCGCGAACCTCGGCCTGACTCAAGTTGAGCGCGTGGGCAATCTCGGGGACGGCGGCATCGGGGATGTAACCGATGCCCTCCTGAATATCATGAAGGATCGGCAACAGTGCGCCGGGCGAACCCTTGTGGCGCTCCAGCAGGCTGTTGACCATCGGCAGGTGCAACATCTCATCAGGCATACAGCATTCCTCACGGTCACGGGCAAACCAGGCGGTTGTCGGTTGTCCGAAAGTGTCGGCTGCGGCACTCACACCACGTCACGGTCTCGTGGCATTTTCAGGCCGTTGGCCAGGCACCCTGAGCGGGCATCTTGTTGGGCCCGGCGCGGTCTTTGCCGCACCTGTTCAGGGCATATAACGCAGCTTGCCATGCTGCCTTTGATTCATCTGCACGAAAGCGACGTGCTTGGTTCTTTCTACGACTACCCGTTAAGTCTAGAAGAGCGCAGCCCAAGTGCCTCATCCCTGAAGGGTTGTTATGCCTTTTTGCTTTAGGGGTTATGCACAAAGGATTGCTGTTGGGGAAGGTGACGGCTGAGTTCACCGGGAGGGCTACGATGGTGGAGATTTCGAAACTGATTTCTCAGCATTCGCTTTGCCCCGAATATTGAAAACCCCGAAAACTCGGGGCTAAAAATCCCTGTCAGGCACCCGCAATCCCTGTGGGAGCGGGCTTGCTCGCGAAGGCGCCAGATCAGCCACCACCAATGCTGAATACCCAACCATCATCCCAAGCAGTCCACCCCCACAAACATCACACCTCACCAACCGGTATCAGGGAGGAAACGCGGACAGACCACGATTATGAATGTGATGAAACCTTATCTGTCCCGTGTTTCTCCCCGTCCTAGGACATTTCCCGCAAACCATAGCGCCTTCCATGAACTGGCAAGCAACATTCCTGGAAGATAATCTCCTGTCTTCGCTGCAGCCGAGCGGACGGTTTTGACAGGCCGAAAAAACGCAGGGTTCCTGAAAATCCTGGAGATTCCTTATGAAAAAGACAACCCGAAACCCACTTGAAACCCCGTTGCTCTCTACATCAGAAGACCTCGATCCAATAGAGCTTTCCGAAACCGCCCAACGCGCCGTCAGTGCCCGTTTGCGTAACCCCAGTCACCCTGATCCCGTCAGCCATATCTTCACCATTGTCCCCGGCGTAGACACGCCAACCTTGCTGGTCCACGCCAGCGAAACCCTCGCCTCTGTCAACGCCATGACCACCGACCTGGCGTTTGAACTCGAAGGCTCGCGGCGCAATGTGGCACTGGCGATTCAACAGTTGGCCGTGCTGGCGGAGTTGCTGGTAAACCGAGCACTGGACCACCTCGACACTCCCAACGAGGCGGGTGAGAGTCAGCCCACCGTCCACCACTGAGTGGCCGCGCTCGTTTACCCAATGGAGGTTTGTCATGGATCGATACATGCCAGTCACCGGCATTGACTGCACCATCCCGTCACTGCTGATCGATACCCAAGCGCCACTCGACGTACTGCACGAAACGGCGGCCTACCGCATCCGCACCGCGACCCAACTACTGGAGAACATCGCCATGGGCGAGGGGGTTCACAGTGAACTGGCGCGGGTGCTGGTGACTTCACTGCGCGATGGCTGTGATTTGCTGGACGTGGTTGGGCGGCGATTGCAGGCGCAGGTGCTGTTGGTATGAAAAATGGGCGACCTTGTTCAGGTCGCCCATTTTAGTTGGTGGGAAAATGAGTATGAAAATAAATCTGTCCCGTTTTTTCGGAGCGCGTGTTTCGGAGCTTGAAAACGGAATGGATACCGACAACGGGCTACCGAACGACCCAAGAGGCGCAACGGGATATCAGTCATTTTTTGATGCATCGATATAACTGGATTCGACCCCATCAATTCAACGGTGGGCTGGCGCCAGCACAGGCCGAGAAAAACTTAACGTCGTGTCCGGGATTAGTTGACCACTACATAGTGGAGGGAGCGCTACCCAAAAGGGGGGTAGCCACCCGACCCTACTAGATGGTTTCGAACATCATCCTTAGGACGCCTCTTTAGCCAAGTGCTGCATGTTCAGGGAGCGGGTGCTCAATCCTGCCTTGGTAAAGCGGTATCGCATGTACGCTGAAATGTCTTCCTCGTGCGACGATACGATGAGCTGACGAAGCTTCAATTCGCAGCGAAGCAGGTCAGTCAGAGACGCTACGTTCACTTCGTCTAGAGACTGAACGGGGTCATCGATGAGGATCAGCGGGACATCTGCGTACACCTTGTTTAGAGAGAGGAAGAACGCCAGACTAAGTGCTGAGACCTGCCCTGAGCTCATTGAGAGCACGGCATCATGATCAGACTTTTCAGCGGTCAGAAACCGCAGTTGCTTACCTTCGCGACTCTCGATGAATAAGCCTAGTCCGCGCTGATAGTTCTGTATGAGTCGCCCGCTGTAGATATGGAAGATCAGCTCAATCTCTGAAATGGTGTGGTCAGAGTACACGCGCTCTACCCGCTCCAGCGTGTCACGTAGCCTCTTGACCTTCTGGCTTGCACGCGTTGCTGCTTCATTCTCCCGTTGAATTTTTTGCAGAGATTCAAGGGATTTTTGCAACTTGGTGCTTCGTGCTTCATTGGCCTTAATGGAGATGTATTGGATTTTGTTGGCTAGGTCTTGCTGCTCGAGAATATAGAAGTCTTCAATGGCCTTGAAGGTCGTATCGATGGTTTGCCGCCAGTCCTCGGGTAGTGTCTCTGTCTCAAGGCTCTTCTTTGCGCGGATCGAAATAATGAGCTCTAGCAGGCGTTCTTCCATGATCTCTGCATTCGCTGAGAACAGGTAATTGATCGGTGTGCCTGTAGTTTTAAGCCGTTCGGCCAGCTGTTGAATGCTTGCCAAGCGAACTCTTGCGCGCTCTAGAGCGGTGTGTAGGGCCTCGTTGTAGTCGTTCGACAGTGTTGTTTCCCGAGACTGTATGTATACAGCTATCGGCACCAGTTCCTCGGTCATGCGAGTAGTCAGATCGACGAGCGCCTTCCCATCAGCGCCCAGCGTGCTGACGATCTGTTGAGATCTACCCTTGATCGCATCCAGCATGGCCTGGTGCTTTTGCCAGTCGGCACCGCACAATGGGCAGTTCGGGTCGTCGGGGTGGATCTTCGCGTGTTCCTCAAGTAACTGGATCTTCAGGCGAGCCAGTTCAGCCGCGATGGTGGCATTTGATTGATTCTGTTGGGAAAGAGTGTTGCGAGTCGTGATTTGCTCTTCAAACCACTTCAGGCGGTCGGGTTCCCAGCTGGGCAGTGCCTGAGCCTCAGCGAGGGTGATGGCTGTCGTACCGCGCTGGATAGCGGCTTTAGCTTTAGCGAGCAGATCTAGCTCTTTCTTTACGCTGTCTAAAGTGTCCAGGTTGTTGAGGTCATTGCCAAACTGAGCGATGCTGCGCAGAGACTCCATGCTTTGCTCAATATAGGTGTCAATGCGGTCATTCTGAAATCTTATTTGCACAGCGCTTTTAAGGAGCAGGAGCTCCTGAAGTCTACGTGTGGAGTCTAGATATTGATCCAGGATTTCGGATGAGTAAGTTGGGAAGAGATCCTCTTTATCCCAACCGGCCTGCTGATCTGCGGTTGAAAGTCTTTTGTACTCCACACTGCCAAGATCAGCTTGAGCCATGGCTCGAAGCGATTCGCCCTCGGCGATCAATTCATTTTCTTTAGTTTTTCGATCAGTATCGCTGAGATACTTTGTGAATCGGCGTTGAACAGCCTTGCAGTTCTCAATTTCAGTCAGAATGTCTGTGGTATTAAAAAGATTGCCTAGGGCATCTTTCCTACTCTCTATCTTCGAAAAGAGCAGTGGGTTTTGCCCTTGTTCCAGGTAGTTTAAAAACGAAAAATTTTCTCGAAAGTTTTCGCCGAAGAGTTCGTCGATGTATTCATTTTCACGTAAATTATCTAGCGTGTAATCGGTCGACGAAAACTCAGCCAGGTCATAAAGAAGAAACTGTGAAAAACTATCGGCGCGGTTTAACGCTTTCTGCTTCAATGACTTAGCGGTTGCATGCCTTGCCAGTGTAATTGTGCGTTCTTGGTTAACGAATTCGATCTTGATTGTCAGGTCTTTCTCCCCAGAGCGGATGTTCCAGAACAGGTTGTCATCATAATTTACCTGTTTTTTGTTCATCAGCTTGGTGAAAAGATTGTCGATCCTTTTAATCTGTCCCGTGAGCAGCAGCTCGATGGCGTCAAAAATACTGGTCTTTCCAAATCCATTAGGGCCATCTAGAGTGAGCAACGATGAATTGTCGAGATCTAGCGAAACCTTCTTGAATGCTTTGAAGTTAGAGACTTCAATTCTGGATATTTGCCAATTCATCACTAATCATTTCCTTGATCAAGTCATCGACGTTAGCACTGGAGAATTTCAGTATGCCCTCATAAGTTTTGGTAAGGCCTTCCTCACTCACGGCCCCTTCTGTTTGTAGTCGCAAGGGGACAAGATCTCTCTTGATGAAGGGTAGTTCAAGGAAAGGTAACTTGATAAATATCTTCGCTGCTGCGCTGTATTGCGTTGCGGTTAGCGGTTTTATTTTGTATTCATTGAATAGTTCTTTGTTTGTGATGGTGGCATGTATCTTTTCATAGGTCTGGCCTTGTAAAACGTTCTCTTCTGCGTCGCTGTAGTAGAGAACATACTTTTTGAAGTGGTAAGGGTCTTCTTCTATTGCAAATATTTCCTCTTCGTGAATTTTGAATTCTGAAAGTTGTTTAAGGTGATGAATGCAAATTAGGTCGCAATTTTTTTTGTACGAGGGATCGTTTGTGAAATTGTCGGGAGTCGATTGAATGATGGCTGAGTTTAGTTCTTTCGGAGTAGAAAGCTCGTCCAATCTGTGAAGTATCGCAAACCGGATTGCATCGCCAACCTCTCTCTTATAAAAACGTGTGCTATCAGTTTCAAGTTTTTTTACAAACTGATGCGCGATTAGGGCCTCATCAATGAGTTCAATGATCATTTAGTCGAGCCTCTGCTTCTTCCTTGGTTAAAATACTTATGCGTAGTTTTTTTATAATATGGCTGTCGGCTTGCTCTTGCGTATCTTGTCCGGAAAAGTCTGAGCTGACTGTATACTTGGTGTCAATCATGAACGACTCTTTAGCCCTGTAAGCTATGAGATTGTTATACTCGAATAGTAGCTCGAGCAGGTCGTCATTGCTGCTCATTTCGCTTCGAATATCCGAAGCACAATAGATATTTTCCTCAATTTCTGGGAGGTCGAGAGCTGTAGGGATATAAAATTTATGTTGTTTACATAAGTAATGGGGGAGCCTGACGAGTATCGGCTCTATACCTATTTCCTGGATAAGCCCTGTATATTTTCTGATGTCCGCCTTTTGAATAAGAGTAAAGCGTTCTGATGGTTTCATTAGCTGGCACAAACATTTCAGCTCGTTAGCTTGGGTCGACCGGATGTGTTCGTATAGACTCCGAGCTCTCTCATAATTGGCGTCTGTCATGCCAGGCAATGATTGTTCTAGCCTATCTTCAAGATGCGCGTGAAGCCTGCTCTTCAGATCTATAGCATAGTGGTCTGCGTCGTTATAAGGATTGTTGTTGATAATATCATCTAAAATGCTTTGGCCGAAAATCCTATTTGAGTATGCAGCTCTTCTTTCAGTGTCCCCGTCCATCTGGATTTTTTTATGGATTTCGATTGCCTTTGAGCTGATCTTCTCTGATAACAAGCAGTAGTTTAAATTTAAAAGTTTTTCGCTTAAATTAATCGCTTTGGTTTTGCAGATTTTGGTGATAACTGACTTTGTGAGTTCCTCGATACTCCCTAGGCTGCAATGCTTGTCGTCGCCATAAGGATAAAATTTTACAACTTCATCGCTGTCACCCTTGTAGTCACTCGTATCTGAAATCGCGATAGATATATGGAAGTGTCGAGTGGTTCCTTTGATTCTGTCCAGCTCTATTTTTGCCGACTTTGCTAAAGCCTCACTATAATTTGAGCGATATTTTCCTATGTTCGCCTTAACTTGGTGGGCGCTGACTAAGACTCCACTCTTATATATTGCAAAGTCGTCGGTACTATCCAGCTGTAGCTCAAAATCCACATCGCCTTCATGTATTAACTTAAGGCAGTGGTATAGGGCTATTTTCCCTTGGTATACAAAGCCGCTCCAGGAAGAAACGGCACTGTGTGGATATTGTTCTTCTTCGCTCACGTTGACTCCATTCACAGGTGATAAAATTTTTCAGAAGTGGCCCAACGATATCATGATGAGCGCGTCTCTTATCCGTGCCATTGGTCGGACTGGGCAGGACTGAAGCGTAAAGGGGACTGATTTATTTTTCTGTCAACTGACCGAGGCAGTGCGAGATGGGGCTGTGATTTTTGAGAGTGAGGTGTTGCATCTAATTGTGACGCGGAGCGTCACGGGATGCGTTACCACGCGGAGCGCGGGAACGATCAGTGGGAAGGGGACAGGTCCATTCTCATTTCAGTCAAAGCCCTACCCAGTATCAGTCGGTGTAAAGGGGCACCAAGCGTGCTCCCAACCCAATAATTCACTGAATATCTTTCAAGTAATCCTTAAGCGCAGTGAGCGGACTATCAAGCTGCTCCATTGTCTGCGCTGCGCTGAAATCAACAGACAATCTGTCCAGCTCTCGGCCCAGCGGCGTACCAGCCCCACCTATCGCCTCAAGCGCGAGCCCCACGCATTCACCCACTTTGACCTTGATAGTCTCGACATCACCTCTGCGTACCAGCAAGCCGAATACGTCCCGCTGGTAATCGCCCATCACCAGATCGTCACGCAGGATCGGGCTTTGATCTTCCGTTTCGTAAGCCAGCTTGAGGGAGAAGAGGGCAACTGTTTCCAGTGGCAATTCCATGGGGGGAATCCTTGATTCGTTAGCTAAGCTGCTTCGGACTGTCGCGCCGAAAGAGCAAGATCAAAAGATCGCAGCCTTCGGCAACTTCTACGGGGACCACGTTTTCTCACGCTCATAATCGTGGTCCCGTTTTTCGCTGGTTTACCTACCCTACTGGCTGCAATGATTCAATGTGTTTGAGCCAGGAGTCGAAGCGGATGCACTCTGCACGGATTGTGGGAAGGCCGATTTCAATCGCGGCGAGCGAGCCATGTAGCGGTTTTTCGTAGCCGTCGTAAAGTTTCAGGATCCGTTTACTCGGCGCCGTCACAGTGCTGTTATTGATGGCTTCCGGCGTATCGAACTCATTTCGTATGTGCAGAAACTTGTCCTCAAGGGTGGGCTGGTTGATTCCCATGGCTAGCCGCTTAGGACAACTGAACAGCAACCCCTCGAATTCGTACATCTGGACATAAGGAATGAATCGACGCATTGCATCGTCCCCCAACTTCTTTCGCAGCTTGTCCATCATGGCTTCCAAGAGACAATCGGCCTTTTCATCCATGGTGCTCTTGCTGGCGGCCTCAACCTTGCCGGGAAACTCTTCGGGTAGGCCGTAGAAGTCGAAAAATGTTGTGCAGTAAGCCTGACGATCGCCTAACAGTCTTTTTTCGAGATCGGTGAGGAGGCGCTCGAAACGGAAGTTCCCGCCCTTGTGGCCCGGCTTGCCTATCAGCGCAGGCATCAGATAAATGCCCAAATGATGAAAGGCTTGGGCAAGCACCTCATTGATGAACATTTCCTCGGTCTGGCCTTCGCAAATGATATGGACTCGAATCATTTACGCGGCCTCCCGCCAAGTATGTTTTTTTCCCATAGTTCACCGACCGAGTAGTCATCCAACCAGGTCTCGAACTCCTCCTCGTTGAGTCGTTTGAAAACAGTCGCGCCCTTCTCGCGTTCGACAATGATCAAATCGTCAATGGAGAACTCATTTACCAGCGGCACGGATTGTGTCGAGACAATCACCTGCATTCGTGTCGACGCCGACCGAAGCAGTGAGCCCAGCAGGGTGATGGCGTAAGGATGCAGACCCAGTTCAGGTTCATCGATGATGATGGTCGATGGAGGGTCGGGTTGCAGCAGCGCGGTGACCAAGCACATAAAACGGATCGAACCGTCCGAGAGCTGGCTGGGCCAGAAGACGTAGTCGCTGTCTTTTTGGCGCCACTGCAAATTGATCAGCTCTTCTTCCGTATCCAGTCGACGAGGCTTGAGCACGAAATCATCAAAGAACGGAATGGCCAGTTGTATGGTTTTGCGAATCTGTTCGTAGACATCCGGCGTCTCTGTGGCCAAGCGATAAAGATAGGCTGCCAGATTCGAGGCATCAGGACGCAGGTAGTCGTTGATGTGAGCGGGGCCAAAGCGCTTGACGCTCGCCATGTCGCTAGTGTCATGGAAGTGGAAGACTTTCCAGCTGGAAATCGATTCGTAGCAGTAAGCCACAACATTGTTTTTGTATGGAACCCGGAATTTTTTAGAGTCAAATGCTTCTTTGAGCTTGGCCTCTTGGTGCCCCGAACCGAGCGGAATCCATTCTTGCCCATACATCGGCCCATCGAAAAAAAGCTGTTCATTGGCAAATACAAAGTCTCCGTCCACCGTCGGCTCTAGCTCGAACTGGTAGCCGTTCAGGCCAAACTGGACGAAGGACTCTATTTTTTGGGTTTCTTTCACGCCGAAACTGACAATACGATCAGCGGAACCTTGCTGAGTGGTCCATTTTTTCAGGCGCAGTTCCATCATTTCGCTGAGCATACGAAAGTAGGAGACGAAGCTGCTCTTCCCCGCGCCATTGGCGCCGAGCAGTACGTTCAAACTGCCAAGGTTCAGGTCATCCAGGTTCTTGATGGACTTGAAGCCCTTGATCGTGAGCCGGCTGATGGGGTTCTTCTTGCTCATTGATGCCTGATTCCTTAAGCGGCGCTGTTTGTCGAGCATCAGGCCACCGTCATTGATACATATTCAGAGTTTGCCACTGAATTCCAGAGGCTGACTGATCTCGTGATGGGCTCATCCTAACCCTAATCTTTTCCACCTAATACCGCTCCCGTGGGAGCAAGGTACTACGACGTTGGAGTGCGTCAGAGTGGAGTGGGTCAGCGGTTGGTGCGTGGCACCACTTTTCTACAGGCGAAAAAAAAGGCCTTGCTAAGCAAGACCTTTCTTAATTTTGGTGCCCCGAGGGAGACTCGAACTCCCACTCCTTTCGAAAACGGATTTTGAATCCGCCGCGTCTACCAATTCCGCCATCAGGGCTCAATGGCGGCGAAGTATAGAGATGAGATAACCGTCGGTCAATCAGGTACATGGAGAATTTTCACTATTTCCGCTAGACTTCCCGGCCCTGCTAGACGAACCCCATCATGCGCGTTGCTGACTTTACTTTCGAACTCCCTGATTCGCTGATCGCTCGCCACCCTTTGGCTGAGCGGCGCGGCAGTCGCCTGTTGACCCTCGATGGGGTCAGCGGCGCTCTGGCACACCGTCAATTCACTGATTTGCTTGAGCATTTGCGCCCGGGCGACTTGATGGTGTTCAACAATACCCGGGTGATTCCGGCGCGGCTGTTTGGCCAGAAAGCTTCCGGCGGCAAGCTGGAAATTCTGGTCGAGCGGGTGCTCGACAGTCATCGCGTGCTGGCCCATGTGCGTTCCAGCAAGTCGCCGAAGCCGGGTTCGAAGATACTCATCGACGGCGGTGGCGAAGCTGAAATGCTCGCGCGTCATGATGCGTTGTTCGAACTGGGGTTCGCCGAAGAAGTGCTGCCGTTGCTCGACCGCGTCGGGCACATGCCGTTGCCTCCTTATATAGACCGCCCGGATGAAGGCTCGGACCGCGAGCGTTATCAGACGGTCTACGCCGAGCGTCTGGGCGCAGTGGCGGCACCGACTGCCGGCCTGCATTTCGATCAGCCGCTGATGGAGGCGATTGCCGCCAAGGGCGTCGAGACGGCGTTCGTGACCTTGCACGTCGGCGCGGGCACTTTTCAGCCGGTGCGCGTCGAGCGGATTGAAGATCACCACATGCACAACGAATGGCTGGAAGTCGGCCAGGACGTGGTGGATGCGGTCGCTGCCTGCCGTGCGCGGGGCGGGCGCGTGGTGGCGGTGGGGACCACCAGCGTGCGTTCGCTGGAAAGCGCGGCCCGCGATGGCGTGCTCAAGCCGTTCAGCGGTGACACCGATATCTTTATCTACCCAGGCCGACCGTTCCATGTGGTCGATGCCCTGGTGACCAACTTTCATTTGCCCGAATCCACGTTGTTGATGCTGGTTTCGGCGTTCGCCGGTTATCCCGAGACCATGGCCGCCTACAAGGCCGCCATCGAGCATGGATACCGCTTTTTCAGCTACGGTGATGCGATGTTCATCACCCGTAATCCCGCGCCACGCGGCCCTGAGGAAACAGCATGAGTCGCACCAGTCGTATGTCTTTCGAATTGCTGGCCACCGACGGCAAGGCGCGTCGCGGTCGTTTGACCTTCCCGCGTGGCACCGTCGAAACCCCAGCCTTCATGCCGGTCGGCACTTACGGCACGGTCAAGGGCATGTTGCCGCGGGACATCGAGGCGACGGGCGCCGAAATCATTCTGGGCAACACCTTTCACCTGTGGCTGCGTCCTGGCACGGAAGTGATCAAGAAGCATGGCGACCTGCACGATTTCATGCAGTGGAAAGGCCCGATTCTGACCGACTCCGGCGGTTTCCAGGTGTTCAGCCTGGGTGCCATGCGCAAGATCAAGGAGGAGGGCGTGACCTTCGCCTCTCCGGTGGATGGCGCCAAAGTGTTCATGGGCCCGGAAGAGTCGATGCAGGTTCAGCGCGACCTGGGCTCCGACATCGTGATGATTTTCGACGAATGCACGCCGTACCCGGCCGACGAAGATGTGGCGCGGGTGTCCATGGAGCTGTCGTTGCGCTGGGCTCAGCGCTCGAAAAACGCTCATGGCGACAACACTGCTGCGCTGTTCGGCATCGTTCAGGGCGGCATGCACCAGGACTTGCGCATGCGCTCACTGGAAGGCCTCGACAAGATCGGTTTTGATGGCCTGGCGATCGGCGGTCTGTCGGTCGGCGAGCCCAAGCACGAGATGATCAAGGTGCTCGATTATCTGCCGGGCATGATGCCGGCTGACAAACCTCGTTACCTTATGGGCGTTGGCAAACCGGAAGACTTGGTTGAGGGTGTGCGCCGCGGTGTGGACATGTTCGATTGCGTGATGCCAACCCGTAATGCCCGCAATGGGCACTTGTTCATTGATACCGGCGTGCTGAAGATCCGTAACGCGTTCCATCGCCATGATGATTCGCCGCTCGATCCGACCTGCGATTGCTATACCTGCCAGAACTTCTCGCGCGCTTATCTGCATCACCTGGACAAGTGCGGCGAAATGCTGGGGAGCATGCTCAATACCATCCATAATTTGCGCCATTACCAAGTGCTTATGGCTGGTTTGCGCGAGGCTATTCAACAGGGTACATTGGCCGCCTTTGTCGATGCCTTCTATGCCAAACGCGGGTTGCCTGTTCCGCCTTTGGACTGAGTTTTAAAACGTTTAAGACCCTAATTTTGCAACTGGAGTGCTAAATGAGCTTTTTTATCTCTAATGCGATGGCTGACGCCGCTGCACCTGCTGCGGGCCCTATGGGTGGCGGTTTCGAGTGGATTTTCCTGGTCGGCTTCCTGGTCATCTTCTACCTGATGATCTGGCGGCCACAGGCCAAGCGCGCCAAAGAACAGAAGAACCTGCTCGGCAACTTGCAAAAAGGTGACGAAGTTGTGACCTCTGGCGGCATCGCCGGCAAGATCACCAAAGTAGCTGATGATTTCGTTGTTCTCGAAGTTTCTGACTCGGTAGAGCTGAAGTTCCAGAAAGGCGCTATCGCTGCCACGCTGCCAAAAGGCACGCTGAAAGCGATCTAAGTTTCATCTTTTACCAATCGACGGGGCGCGCAAGGCGCCCCGCGTCATAAGCGGGCGGCGTGATGCTGAACAAATACCCTCTGTGGAAATACGTACTGATCCTGGCAGTGCTGGCGATCGGTTTGATTTATTCCGCTCCCAATCTTTACCCTGACGATCCGGCCATTCAGGTCAGCGGTGCAAGTACTGCGCTGCAGGTCAATCAGGCGGATCTGGACCGTGTGAGCAAAGCGCTCAACGACGCCGGGATCAACGTCAAGGCTGCCACTCTTTCGGCCAATGGCAAGGGCGGTTTGTTGCGTCTGACCAAGGCGGAAGACCAACTGCCAGCCAAGGACGTCGTGCGCAAGGCGTTGGGTGATGACTACGTCGTCGCACTAAACCTGGCACAAACCACCCCGCAATGGCTGCGCAGCCTCGCCGCGCATCCGATGAAGCTGGGTCTGGACTTGTCCGGTGGTGTGCACTTCCTGCTTGAAGTGGACATGGAAAAAGCCCTCGACGCACGCCTGAAAGTCTACGAAGGCGACGTCAAGAGCCTGTTGCGAAAAGAGAAGCTGCGCTATCGCAGTCTGCCGCAGATCAATGGCGCCATTCAGCTGGGTTTCAGTGATGAAGCTTCCCGCGAAGACGCTCGTGCGCTGATCCGCAAGAACTTCAACGATTTCGACATTGTTCCGGCCGACCTCAATGGTCAGGCGGTACTGCGTCTGGCGATGACCCCGGCCAAGCTGGCGGAAATCCGCGAATACTCCATCAAGCAGAACTTGACCACGGTCCGTAACCGCGTCAACGAGCTGGGTGTTGCCGAGCCGATCGTTCAACGTCAGGGTGCCAACCGCATCGTGGTTGAGCTGCCGGGCGTGCAAGACACTGCCGAAGCCAAGCGTATCCTCGGCAAGACGGCCAACCTCGAGTTCCGTCTGGCCGCTGAGCCAGGTGCTTCGAAAGCCACTTCCGAGACCTTCGAGTTCCGTGAAGGCAAACGTCCTCCTGCGCAAATCGAGCGTGGCCTGATCATCACGGGCGACCAGGTGACTGACGCCAAGGCTGGTTTCGGTGAGCACGGTACGCCGGAAGTGAACATTCGTCTGGACGGTCACGGCGGTGAGCTGATGAACCGTGCGACGCGCTCCAACGTCGGTCGCAGCATGGCGGTGATCTTCATCGAGCAGCGCCCGGTGACGACTTACGTCAAGCAGATGGTCAACGGCGTCGAGAAAGACGTGCCGCTTCAGACCTTTAAAGAAGAGAAGAAGATCATCAGCCTGGCGACCATTCAGTCGCCGCTGGGTGCTCAGTTCCGCATCACTGGCCTGAACGGTCAGGGCGAATCCTCGGAGCTGGCCTTGCTGCTGCGCGCCGGTGGTCTGGCGGCACCGATGTACTTTGCTGAAGAACGCACCATCGGTCCAAGCCTGGGTGCTGACAACATCACCAAGGGTATCGATGCGTCGCTGTGGGGCATGCTGTTCGTTTCGCTGTTCATCATGGCCATCTACCGCTTCTTCGGCCTGGTTGCCACGGTTGCGCTGTCGGTGAACATGGTGCTGCTGCTGGCCTTGATGTCTTTGCTGGGGGCAACGCTGACCCTGCCAGGTATCGCCGGTATCGTCTTGACCATGGGTATGGCGGTCGACGCCAACGTACTGATTTTCTCGCGGATACGTGAAGAGATCGCTGCCGGCATGACGGTGCAGCGGGCAATCAACGAAGGCTTCGGCCGGGCATTCACTGCGATTCTCGACGCCAACCTGACCACTCTGCTGGTCGGCGGCATCCTCTTTGCCATGGGCACCGGCCCGGTCAAAGGCTTCGCAGTGACCATGTCCCTCGGGATCTTTACCTCGATGTTCACGGCCATCATGGTGACCCGCGCGATGGTCAACCTGATCTTCGGCGGTCGTGACTTCAAGAAGTTGTGGATTTAAGGGGCTGCCATGTTACGTACTATCAACTTCATGGGCGTTCGCAACGTTGCGTTCGGCTTCACATTGTTCCTTACCGCTCTGGCGTTGTTCAGCTGCTTCCACAAGGGCATGAACTGGGGTCTGGACTTCACCGGCGGTACGCTCATCGAGCTGACCTACGAGCGTCCGGCCGACGTCATGAAAGTTCGCTCCCAGCTGACTGAGGCGGGTTATCACGAAGCGATCGTTCAGAGCTTCGGCGCTACCACCGATTTGCTGGTGCGCATGCCTGGCGAAGACCCACAACTGGGTCACCAGGTAGCTGAAGCGCTGCAGAAAGTCGGCGGCGACAACCCGGCGGTGGTCAAGCGCGTCGAGTTCGTGGGCCCGCAGGTGGGTGAAGAGCTGCGCGACCAGGGCGGCCTCGGCATGCTGATGGCGCTGGGCGGCATTCTGATCTACCTGGCTTTCCGCTTTCAGTGGAAGTTCGCGATCGGTGCGATTGTCTCGCTGATCCACGACGTGATCGTGACGGTGGGTATCCTGTCGTTTTTCCAGGTTACCTTCGACCTGACGGTGCTGGCGGCGGTGCTGGCGATCATCGGCTACTCGCTCAACGACACCATCGTGGTATTCGACCGGGTTCGTGAGAACTTCCGGGTGCTGCGCAAGGCCAGCCTGATCGAGAACATCAACATCTCGACCACGCAAACCCTGCTGCGGACCATGGCGACGTCGATCTCCACCTTGCTGGCGATCTCGGCGCTGCTGTTCTTCGGCGGTGACAACCTGTTCGGCTTCTCCATTGCGCTGTTTATCGGTGTTCTGGCGGGTACTTACTCGTCGATCTACATCGCCAACGTGGTGCTGATCTGGCTGAGCCTGAGCAGCGAGGATCTGATTCCTCCCGCCAACACCGAGAAGGAAGTGGACGACCGTCCTTGAGGCGTTATTTCCTCTCGTTATAACCAAAAGGCGTGAGTGTTGAACTCGCGCCTTTTTTTATGCTCCAACATTGGGAGAAGCGCGGGCATGTCCCGTATGTGATGGTCAGGAGGTTCATGTGAACAAGTCGTTACTGGTTGGTGCGGTATTGGGTGCTGTCGGTGTCACTGCCGGAGGCGCTGTTGCCACCTACAGCCTGGTAAAACACAACGGCCCTGAGTATGCGCAAGTGCTGGCGGTTGAGCCGGTCAAGACGCAGATCAAAACTCCACGTGAAGTCTGCAGGGATGTGCCTGTTACCCGGCAGGCGCCGGTGAAAGATCAGCATCAGATCCTCGGTACGGTGATCGGCGCGGTTGGCGGTGGTCTGTTGGGCAATATGGTCGGTGGCGGTAATGGCAAGAAGCTCGCCACGGTCGCCGGTGCGGTTGGCGGCGGTTACGCCGGTAACAGGGTGCAGGAAGGCATGCAGGAGCGTGATACCACCACCACGATGCAAAGGCGTTGCGAAACGGTCAATGACGTCAGCGACAAGCTCGTAGGCTATGACGTTCGGTATTCGCTGGGCGGCAAGGAAGGCAAAGTGCGGATGGATCGTGATCCGGGCAACCAGATTCCGGTCGACAAGGACGGTCACCTGATCCTGGGGCAGAACCAGCCCGCTCAGAAATAAGCTGAATGCCAGGCTCAAAAAAGCACCCGAACGGGTGCTTTTTTTGTACCCGGGATTTATGTGCCGCCACCCATCCCCTGTGGGAGCGAGCTTGCTCGCGATGACTATCTAACATTCAACATTGATGCCGACTGACATATAGCTATCGCGAGCAAGCTCGCTCCCACAGGGGGGGGCAAATCTCAGACATAAAAAAAGCACCCGGAAGGGTGCTTTTTTGTGCCTGGCGCTTAGCGTTTCAGCGAGGCCGGCAGGTGCGGCTGGATGGCCGTCAGGACTGCTTTGAAGCATTTGGTGTTGCCGGCAACGACGTGGCCTTTTTCAAGGAAGTCGTGACCACCGGTGAAGTCGCTCACCAGGCCGCCCGCTTCCTGGATCAGCAGGGCGCCTGCCGCCATGTCCCACTCGGACAGGCCCGACTCCCAGAATGCGTCGAAGCGGCCGGCAGCGACGTAGGCCAGGTCCAGGCTCGCAGCGCCAGCGCGGCGGATGCCGGCGGTCTGGCCA
This sequence comes from Pseudomonas sp. GW822-FHT02D10, assembly GCF_058802345.1. Taxonomy (NCBI): domain Bacteria; kingdom Pseudomonadati; phylum Pseudomonadota; class Gammaproteobacteria; order Pseudomonadales; family Pseudomonadaceae; genus Pseudomonas; species Pseudomonas sp. GW822-FHT02D10. The sequence goes on along the minus strand of NZ_JBXAOB010000003.1, from coordinate 289,885 downwards.
ACCAGGGCGCGGAACATGCCCAGGTAGTTGTCGAGGTTGTCCATCTGGTCATCACGGAACGGGAAGCCGGTACCCAGCAGGGCGCCGTCCAGGCTGGTGCGACCGCTGACGCGCAGGCGACGACCGTTCAGTTGAGCGCCACGACCACGGCTGGCGGTGAATTCTTCCTGGCGAACCGGGTCCAGAACCACTGCGTGCTCCAGGCGACCGCGGTATTTGCAGGCGATACTGACCGCAAAATGCGGAACGCCGCGCAGGAAGTTAGTGGTGCCGTCCAGTGGGTCGATGATCCACAGGTAGTCGGTGCCTTCGCCGCTGCCCGCGTGCATGCCGGTTTCTTCACCGAGAATGCCGTGGGTAGGGTAGGCCTTGCGCAGCGCGTCGATGATTTTCTGTTCGGCAGCGCGATCCACTTCGGACACATAGTCCTTGGCGTCTTTTTCGTCGACCTTGATGGTATCCAGGCGCTCGATGGAGCGGAAGATCAATTCACTGGCGCTGCGGGCGGCGCGCAGCGCGATATTCAGCATGGGCTGCATGGATGTGTCACCTAAGGTTGTTAAAGAAAGCCGGGCATTCTATCAGAAAGTTTCTACAGGTGAAGGACGACGTTCGCTTTCATAGCTTAACGGTAGGATGGGCTGTAAGATTTGCTCCCCTTTTCCCTGTCAGAGAGCGCCTCCCTTGCTGCAGAACATTCGTGTCGTCCTGGTCAATACCAGCCATCCGGGGAATATTGGTGGGGCTGCGCGTGCCATGAAGAACATGGGACTGTCGCGACTGGTGCTGGTCGAGCCGCGGTTGTTCCCGCACCACGAAGCCGATGCGCGGGCCTCCGGTGCCGGTGACATCCTGGAAAACGCCCAAGTCGTCGCCACGCTGGAAGAGGCGCTGGTCGGCTGCAATCTGGTGCTGGGCACCAGTGCTCGTGACCGTCGTATCCCTTGGCCGCTGCTTGATCCCCGTGAGTGCGGGGTGAAAGTGGTTGAGGAAGCTGCACAAGGCGCCGAGATCGCGTTGGTGTTTGGCCGTGAAGATTCCGGCCTCACTAATGAAGAGCTGCAGCGATGTCATTATCATGTGCACATCCCATCAGACCCTGAGTTCAGTTCGCTGAACCTTGGGGCAGCGGTGCAGGTGTTGGGCTATGAAGTGCGCATGTCCTGGCTGGCGGCCGAAGGTCAGCCGAGCAAGGTCGAGAAGGATGAGGTGGTGTCCACCAAAAGTGGTGAGCTGGCGACCATGGATGAGTTGGAGCGATTCTATGAGCATCTGGAGCAGACGCTGGTAGCCATCGAATTTCTCGATCCGGAAAAGCCGCGGCACTTGATGGCGCGCCTGCGTCGGTTGTACGGACGAAGCTCGGTCAGTCGGGCGGAAATGAATATATTGCGTGGCATCCTCACGGAAACCCAAAAAGCGGCCCGTGGTGAGCTCCTTAAGCGGAAGGATTAATGATGTTCGAGCGTTTGCGTGAAGATATCCAGAGCGTTTTCCACCGTGACCCGGCGGCACGTAATGCTTTCGAGGTGCTGACCTGCTACCCGGGCATGCACGCCATCTGGATTCATCGACTGTCTTCTGCTCTCTGGGGCATGGGCTGGAAATGGCTGGCGCGGCTGGTATCGAACTTTGGTCGCTGGTTGACCGGGATCGAGATTCATCCAGGCGCCAAGGTGGGGCGGCGTTTCTTTATCGACCATGGCATGGGCATTGTTATCGGCGAAACCGCTGAAATCGGCAATGACGTGACGCTGTATCAGGGCGTGACCCTCGGCGGTACCAGCTGGAACAAAGGCAAGCGCCATCCAACGCTGGAAGACGGCGTGGTGGTCGGGGCGGGCGCCAAAGTGTTGGGTCCGTTCACCGTGGGTGCGGGTGCCAAGGTGGGTTCCAATGCGGTGGTGACCAAGGCTGTGCCAGCGGGTGCGACGGTGGTCGGGATTCCAGGGCGGATCATCGTCAAGTCCGATGACGAGCTGGAAGCCAAGCGCAAGGCCATGGCCGAGAAGATTGGTTTTGATGCCTACGGCGTCAGTGAAGACATGCCGGACCCGGTGGCGCGCGCCATCGGTCAGTTGCTGGATCACTTGCAAGCGGTCGATGGTCGACTGGAGGGTATGTGCGGCGCGCTCAAGGATCTGGGCAGTCCGTACTGCGCCAAAGACTTGCCTGAGCTGCGCGAAGAAGACTTCGCCTGTGTAAAAGGCAAGGATGAAAGCCAGGCCAGCTAAATCGGGTTGCCCCCATTGCGAGCAAGCTTGCTCCCACACTGGATCTGTGCAACACCGGAGATCCCCTGTGGGAGCGAGCTTGCTCGCGATGAACGATAACGCAGTACTGCTGGTCGTTCGCCACCAGCCTTTGCTATAGTTCGCGCGCTCTTTTGCGGGTAAACCTGACTAAAGTACTAGGTCTTATAGTTGACTTAAATACTCGGGAATTGCATACTCGCCTCCATTCCGAAACTCCGTGGTAATTGTCCATGCGACTGACTACAAAAGGCCGATATGCTGTCACCGCCATGCTCGATCTGGCGTTGCACGCGCAACATGGGCCGGTGTCCCTGGCCGATATCTCTGAGCGCCAAGGCATTTCCCTGTCCTACCTCGAACAGCTTTTCGCCAAATTGCGCCGCAGCAATCTGGTGTCCAGTGTCCGTGGTCCAGGCGGTGGCTACCAGCTATCGCGTGACATGCAGGGCATCCAGGTCGCTCAGGTAATCGATGCGGTGAACGAATCGGTCGATGCAACCAAATGCCAGGGGCTGGGTGATTGCCATGGCGGCGACACCTGCCTGACCCACCACTTGTGGTGTGATCTGAGCCTGCAAATCCACGAATTTCTGAGCGGTATCAGCTTGGCTGACCTTGTCACTCGCCGTGAGGTACAAGAAGTAGCCCTGCGTCAGGACCAGCGTCGTAGCAACAGCAAGACACCGCGTCTGGACAAGATTGAAGCGTCCGCCGTCGAATGACAGCCAAAGAGCTAGCGGCACGCCAGCCAGCCTGATTTAGGAGAGAGTCCATGAAATTGCCGATTTACCTTGATTACTCTGCGACCACCCCGGTTGATCCGCGTGTCGCGCAAAAGATGAGTGAATGCCTGCTGGTCGACGGAAACTTCGGTAACCCGGCGTCCCGCTCCCACGTGTTCGGCTGGAAAGCCGAAGAATCGGTCGAAAACGCTCGCCGCCAGGTCGCCGACCTGGTCAATGCCGACCCGCGTGAAATCGTCTGGACCTCCGGTGCCACCGAGTCCGACAACCTGGCAATCAAGGGTGTCGCGCATTTCTATGGCACCAAAGGCAAACACCTGATCACCACCAAGATCGAACACAAGGCTGTCCTCGATACCATGCGCCAACTGGAGCGCGAAGGTTTCGAAGTCACCTACCTCGATCCTCGTGAAGACGGTCTGGTGACGCCTGAGATGATCGAAGCCGCACTGCGTGATGACACCATCCTGGTGTCGGTCATGCACGTGAACAACGAAATCGGCACCATCAACGACATCGCAGCCATCGGTGAACTGACCCGTTCCAAGGGCATCCTGTTCCACGTCGACGCTGCGCAGTCCACCGGCAAAGTCGAGATCGACCTGCAAAAGCTGAAAGTCGATCTGATGTCCTTCTCGGCTCACAAAACCTATGGCCCTAAAGGCATTGGCGCACTGTACGTAAGCCGCAAGCCACGTGTTCGCCTTGAAGCGACCATGCACGGCGGCGGTCACGAGCGCGGCATGCGTTCCGGCACTCTGGCGACTCACCAGATCGTTGGCATGGGCGAAGCGTTCCGTGTGGCCAAGGAAGACATGGCTACCGAAAACGTCCGTATCAAAGCCCTGAGCGATCGTTTCTTCAAGCAGGTCGAAGGCCTTGAAGAGCTGTACGTCAACGGCAGCCTGACGGCCCGTGTTCCGCACAACCTGAACCTGAGCTTCAACTATGTTGAAGGCGAGTCGCTGATCATGGCGCTCAAGGATCTGGCGGTATCGTCCGGTTCGGCGTGCACCTCGGCGTCGCTTGAGCCTTCGTATGTACTGCGCGCCCTGGGCCGCAACGACGAACTGGCACACAGCTCGATTCGCTTCACCTTCGGCCGTTTCACTACTGAAGAAGAAATCGATTATGCCGCGCAGAAAGTCTGCGAGGCCGTCACCAAGCTGCGTGCTCTGTCGCCGCTGTGGGACATGTACAAAGACGGCGTCGACATTTCGAAGATCGAGTGGGCGGCACACTAACGAATTAAGTCGCCGCACACGGGCTCTGTGAACGTATTGAATGTTGGCTTGCAGGGCCCAAAGAGCGACTCTCTGATGAGTGAGGATTAAGAATCATGGCTTACAGCGAAAAGGTCATCGACCACTACGAGAACCCGCGCAACGTCGGCAAGATGGACGCGGAAGATCCTGATGTCGGCACCGGCATGGTCGGCGCTCCAGCGTGCGGCGACGTTATGCGCCTGCAAATCAAGGTCAACGAGCAAGGCATCATCGAAGACGCCAAGTTCAAGACCTACGGCTGCGGCTCTGCCATTGCTTCCAGCTCCCTCGCTACCGAGTGGATGAAGGGCAAGACGCTGGATGAAGCAGAGACCATCAAGAACACTCAGCTGGCTGAAGAACTGGCCCTGCCGCCAGTGAAAATCCACTGCTCGGTACTCGCTGAAGACGCCATCAAGGCGGCTGTTCGCGACTACAAGCAGAAGAAAGGCTTGATCTGACTTTCAAGATTTGGCGACGAGTAAGGAGTCACCGATGGCTATCAGCATGACAGAAGCGGCTGCTCAACACGTGCGACGCTCCCTCGACGGGCGCGGCAAGGGTGATGGGATTCGTCTGGGTGTTCGCACCACAGGCTGTTCCGGCCTTGCCTACGTGCTGGAGTTTGTCGATGAGGTAGGGGCAGACGATCAGGTATTCGAAAGTCACGGCGAGAAAGTGATCATCGATCCGAAAAGCCTGGCGTACCTGGACGGCACCGAGCTCGATTTCGTCAAGGAAGGGTTGAACGAAGGCTTCAAGTTCAACAATCCCAACGTGCGCGGTGAATGTGGCTGCGGCGAAAGCTTCAATATCTGAGGCTTCTCGTGGGTACTCCTTGTCATTTCGCTTTATTTGAGCTGCAACCGAGCTTCACTCTGGATCTCGATCAGCTGGCTACGCGCTACCGTGAGTTGGCGCGCGGCGTTCATCCAGACCGCTTTGCTGACGCTTCCGAGCGTGAGCAACGGCTGGCGCTAGAGCAATCCGCGAGCCTCAACGAGGCCTACCAGACGCTCAAAAGTCCCCCCAGGCGCGCGCGTTACCTGCTCGCCATGGGCGGTCGTGAGCTGCCGCTGGAGGTCACGGTGCATGATCCGGAATTTCTTCTGCAGCAGATGCACTGGCGTGAAGAGCTCGAAGACCTGCAAGACAGTGCCGATCTGGCCGGTATTGCAGTGTTCAAGCGTCGCCTGAAGGTCGCTCAGGATGAGCTGAACGAAAGCTTTGCAGCTTGCTGGAATGATGCGGCGCAACGTGAACAGGCCGAACGCCTGATGCGGCGCATGCAGTTCCTCGACAAGCTCACCTACGAAGTGCGCCAGTTAGAAGAGCGCCTCGACGATTAACCCAGTGCCGCCTCGGTCGCACGCCTGATATACAGATAAGTCCTGATAACGATGGCCCTACTGCAGATCGCCGAACCCGGCCAAAGTCCTCAACCGCACCAGCGTCGTCTGGCTGTGGGGATCGACTTGGGCACTACCAATTCGCTGGTCGCTGCGTTGCGCAGTGGTCTTTCCGAGCCACTGGCCGACGCACAAGGGCGGGTCATCCTGCCGTCTGCGGTGCGCTATCACGCTGACCGTGTCGAGGTCGGCGAGTCCGCCAAACTGGCAGCCGCTACCGATCCGCTGAACACGGTATTGTCGGTCAAGCGCTTGATGGGTCGTGGTCTGTCCGACGTCAAGCAATTGGGCGAACAACTGCCGTACCGCTTTGTCGATGGCGAGTCGCACATGCCGTTCATCGACACCGTGCAAGGGCCGAAAAGTCCGGTCGAAGTCTCCGCCGATATCCTCAAGGTGCTGCGTCAGCGTGCCGAGTTGACGCTGGGCGGCGAACTGGTGGGCGCGGTGATCACCGTTCCGGCTTATTTCGATGACGCACAGCGCCAGGCAACCAAGGATGCGGCCAAACTGGCCGGTTTGAACGTGCTGCGTTTGCTCAATGAGCCAACCGCTGCGGCGGTGGCTTATGGTCTGGATCAGCATGCTGAAGGCCTGGTTGCCATTTACGACCTGGGCGGCGGCACCTTCGATATTTCGATTTTGCGTCTGACCGGCGGCGTGTTTGAAGTGCTGGCCACCGGTGGCGACAGCGCCCTGGGCGGCGATGATTTCGATCACGCGATTGCTGGCTGGATCATCGAGAGCGCGGGGTTGTCCGCTGACCTCGATCCGGGTGCGCAACGTCATCTGCTGCAAACTGCCTGCGCGGCTAAAGAAGCGCTGACTAATGCGACGACGGTTGAAGTTGCTTATGGCGACTGGAAAGCCGATCTGACCCGTGAAGCCTTTGATGCGCTGATCGAGCCGATGGTCGCTCGCAGCCTGAAAGCCTGCCGTCGCGCCGTGCGTGATTCCGGTATCGAACTGGAAGACGTGAAAGCGGTGGTGATGGTTGGCGGTTCGACCCGCGTGCCGCGTGTTCGCGATGCCGTGGCTGAAGCCTTTGGTCGGCAGCCGCTGACCGAAATCGATCCGGATCAAGTGGTGGCCATTGGTGCTGCGATCCAGGCCGATACCTTGGCGGGCAACAAGCGCGACGGCGGCGAATTGCTGCTGCTCGACGTGATTCCGTTGTCCCTGGGGCTGGAAACCATGGGCGGTCTGATGGAGAAGGTGATTCCGCGTAACACCACCATCCCGGTCGCCCGCGCTCAGGACTTCACGACCTATAAAGATGGCCAGTCGGCCATGATGATTCATGTGCTGCAAGGCGAGCGCGAGCTGATCAGCGATTGCCGTTCCCTGGCGCGCTTCGAATTGCGCGGCATTCCAGCCATGGTTGCCGGTGCGGCGAAGATTCGCGTGACCTTCCAGGTCGATGCCGATGGCTTGCTCAGCGTGGCCGCCCGCGAGTTGGGTTCGGGCGTTGAAGCGAGCATCCAGGTCAAGCCGTCCTACGGCCTGACCGACGGCGAAATCGCCCGGATGCTCAAGGACTCGTTCCAGCACGCCAATGACGACAAGGTCGCCCGCGTGCTGCGTGAGCAGCAAGTCGATGCCCAGCGTTTGATCGAAGCGGTGCAGGGCGCCCTCGATGTCGACGGCGAGCGTCTGCTCGACGCCGAAGAGCGCATGGTCATTGAATTGCAGATGCAGGAACTGAGCGAATTGATGAAAGGCACCGATGGTTACGCCATCGAGCAGCAGACCAAGCGTCTGTCGCAAGTGACCGATGCCTTTGCTGCCCGCCGCCTGGACTCGACGGTGAAAGCCGCTCTGGCGGGGCGCAACCTGAATGAAATCGAGGAATAATTGATGCCGCAGATCATTTTTCTGCCACACGCCGAGCATTGCCCGGACGGTTTGGTTGTAGAGGCTGAGACCGGCAAGTCCATCCTCGAAGTGGCCCATGACAACCATATCGAGATCGAGAGCGCCTGCGGCGGCGTCTGTGCCTGCACCACTTGTCACTGCATCATCCGCGAAGGTTTTGACTCGCTGGAAGAGGCCGATGAGCTGGAAGAGGACTATCTTGATCGGGCCTGGGGTCTGGAGGCGCAGTCGCGCCTGACCTGCCAGGCAATCGTCGGGACTGAAGACCTGACTGTCGAAATTCCGAAATACTCGCTCAACCATGCAGCCGAAGCGCCGCATTGATTCAAGGAACTGGCATGAGTCTTAAATGGGTTGATGTGCTGGAAATCGCGATCCAGCTGGCTGAAAGCAAGCCGGATGTGGATCCGCGTTACGTGAACTTCGTCGATCTGCACCAATGGGTGCTGGCGTTGCCGGAGTTCAATGATGACGCTGCTCGCGGTGGCGAGAAGGTGCTTGAAGCTATTCAAGCGGCCTGGATCGAAGAAGCCGACTGAACGCGCCGTACGCCGTTAGGCAATACCCAAGAACCCGCGTATAATTCGCGGGTTTAATTTTTCGCAAATTACCGTTTCTGGAGTTACACCATGGCTGTTCAACGTACTTTCTCCATCATCAAGCCTGACGCAGTTGCAAAAAACGTTATCGGCGAGATCACCACTCGTTTCGAAAAAGCTGGCCTGCGCGTTGTAGCTTCGAAACTGAAGCAACTGTCCAAAGCTGAAGCTGAAGGCTTCTACGCTGAGCACAGCGCTCGTGGTTTCTTCAACGACCTGGTTGCTTTCATGATCTCCGGTCCGGTTGTCGTTCAGGTTCTGGAAGGCGAAAACGCTATCGCTCTGAACCGTGAGCTGATGGGCGCTACCAACCCTAAAGAAGCTGCTGCCGGTACCATCCGCGCTGACTTCGCTGACTCCATCGACGCCAACGCTGTGCACGGTTCGGACTCCGAAGCCGCTGCTGCTCGCGAAATCTCGTACTTCTTCGCAGCTACTGAAGTAACCACTCGCTAAGCATTGGCTTATGAGTGAAGGTGAATCCATGACTACATCGACTGCAAAAACTAACCTGCTGGGTCTGACTCAGCTGGAAATGGAAAAATTCTTCGACTCAATCGGGGAGAAGCGTTTCCGTGCCGGTCAGGTAATGAAGTGGATTCACCACCTTGGCGTCGATGATTTCGATGCCATGACGAACGTCAGCAAGGCCTTGCGCGACAAGCTCAAGGCTATTGCCGAAGTTCGCGGCCCCGAAGTGGTCAGCGAGGACATCTCCAGCGACGGCACCCGTAAGTGGGTGGTGCGCGTGGCGTCCGGCAGCTGCGTCGAGACCGTGTACATTCCCCAGGGCAAACGCGGCACTCTGTGCGTTTCGTCCCAGGCAGGCTGTGCCCTGGATTGCAGTTTCTGCTCCACCGGCAAGCAAGGTTTCAACAGCAACCTCACCGCCGCCGAAGTCATCGGCCAGGTGTGGATTGCCAATAAATCGTTCGGCAGCATCCCGGCAACCGCCGACCGTGCCATCACCAACGTGGTGATGATGGGCATGGGTGAGCCGCTGCTGAACTTCGACAACGTCGTTGCCGCCATGCACTTGATGATGGACGACCTGGGTTACGGCATTTCCAAGCGCCGTGTGACCCTGTCGACCTCGGGCGTGGTGCCGATGATCGATGAGCTGTCCAAGCACATCGACGTCTCCCTGGCGTTGTCCCTGCACGCACCGAACGATGCGCTGCGCAACCAGTTGGTACCGATCAACAAGAAGTACCCGCTGAAAATGCTCCTCGAGTCCTGCCGCCGCTACATGTCGTCCCTGGGCGAAAAGCGCGTGCTGACCATCGAGTACACCTTGCTCAAGGACATCAATGACAAGGTCGAGCATGCGGTTGAAATGATCGAGTTGCTCAAGGACACCCCTTGCAAGATCAACTTGATCCCGTTCAACCCGTTCCCCCATTCCGGTTACGAGCGGCCGAGCAACAACGCTATCCGTCGTTTCCAGGATCAACTTCATCACGCTGGCTTCAATGTCACCGTGCGCACCACCCGTGGCGAAGACATCGACGCTGCGTGTGGCCAATTGGTAGGACAGGTGCTGGATCGCACCCGTCGTAGCGAACGTTATATCGCCGTGCGTGAGTTGAGCGCCGACAACGATATGGCGCAAGACGCTGCGAATCGCACTTAAGAGAGGATCTCTATGTCACTGCGCCTAGCGCTGCTTCTGCTGTTCGCCAGCCTGTCGGCTGGCTGTGTTCTGTCGGGTGATTTCAATCCGATGAAAACCAGCAAGGGGCGCGATGAGGCGCGTGCTGCTTATGTGCAGCTGGGCGTGGGGTATCTGCAGCAGGGCATGACCGAGCGGGCGAAAGTCCCGTTGAAGAAGGCCCTTGAACTGGATAGCTCCGACCCGGATGCCAACGCGGCGTTGGGCCTGGTATTTCAGGCCGAGATGGAGCCCGAGCTTGCTGATCAGCATTTTCGCAAGGCACTGTCCGGTCGTCCGGGCGATGCACGCATCCTGAACAACTACGGCAGCTTTCTCTTTGAAGAGAAACGTTACAAAGAAGCGTACGAGCGCTTTGAGCAAGCGGCTGCCGATAGCCTTTATCCTGAGCGTTCACGGGTTTTCGAGAACCTTGGCATGACGGCTTCAATGCTCGGCCAGCGTGACTTGGCCCAGCAGCAACTGGAAAAAGCCCTGCGCCTGAACCGCCAACAGCCACGTGCGTTGCTGGAAATGGCTGAGTTGTCGTACGAAGACAGGCATTATGTGCCCGCGCGCGACTATTACGATCGTTTTAGCCTGCTCGCCGAACAAAATGCACGTAGTCTATTGCTCGGCGTTCGGTTGGCCGGCGTATTCGAAGACCGCGACAAGGCTGCCAGTTTGGGCCTGCAATTAAAACGACTCTATCCCGGTACGCCGGAATATCAGCAATACCTGTCGGAGCAATGATGAAAGCGGCGCATCCAGAAGTTGTAGCAGCGACTCGCGTAAACCCCGGAGAGACCCTGCGTCAGGCCCGCGAAGGCAATGGTTGGTCGCTGGCGGAAGTGGCGCTCAAGCTCAATCTCACCGTGAATTCCTTGAAGAATCTGGAAGACGGCGCTTTCGACAAGCTGCCGGGGCATACCTTTGCTCGCGGCTATATCCGCGCTTACGCGAAACTGCTCGGCATGGACCAGGCCGTTCTGGTTCAACAGTTCGACCAACACACCGGCACCGACTCCCAGGGCAGCAACGTGCACAGCCTTGGGCGTATCGAAGAGCCATCGCGGGTGTCCCACACCATTTTGCGCATCGTCAGCCTGTTGCTGCTGATTGCTGTGATGGGTGGCGGTTTTGTCTGGTGGCAGGATCAAACCTCGTTGCGCACCAAGGACCTGATTGGTTTGAGCCCTGAGCACGTCGAAGTCGAAGGCGCCGATGGCACCACGCAGATCCATCCGCTCGACGAGCCGGAAGATCAGGCCGTGGTAGAAGGTCAGACCGAAGCCGGGACACCTCTGGCATTGCCTGAAGGCCCGGCGACTGCCGAAGTTCAAGCAAATGTTGAAGCGCCAGCTCCGGCTGCTCCGGTAGCCCCAGTGGTCGCGCCGACGGCTCCGGTTGTCGCCCCAGCCCGCATCGCCCCAGCCCCGGTTGTCGCTCCGGCCCGCACCGCACCAGCCCCGGTTATTGCAACGCCAGTGGCAGCGGTCGCGCCTGTTGCGCCAGCGCCAGTCGTGGCCGCCGCACCAGCACTAGCCGCTCCGGCTGCTGCACCGGCCGCTCCGGTTGCCGGTGCAGGTCAGGTTCGGATTCAGTTCTCTGCCAACTGCTGGACGCAAGTCACCGATGGCAACGGCAAAGTACTGTTGAGCGGTCTCAAGCGTAAGGGCGAAACCGCCGACGTCAGCGGTAAACCACCGTTTACAGTACGCCTGGGCTACGCCCGTGGCGCGCAGGTCAGCTACAACGGGCAAGTGGTCGATGTAGCTCCGTTCACCAGTGGCGAGACTGCTCGCCTGAAGTTGGGTCAATAAGTCATGCACGGCGAATCTCCAATCAAACGTCGCGAATCCCGCAAGATCTGGGTTGGTTCGGTACCGGTGGGCGGTGATGCGCCTATTGCTGTACAGAGCATGACCAACAGCGACACCAATGACGTGGCCGCCACCGTGGCCCAGATCAATCGTCTGGAAGCGGCTGGCGTCGATATCGTGCGGATTTCCGTTCCAGACATGGACGCCGCTGAAGCCTTCGGTCGAATCAAGCAACTGGTCAAAGTGCCGTTGGTTGCCGACATTCACTTCGACTACAAGATCGCCTTGCGCGTCGCCGAACTGGGCGTCGATTGCCTGCGGATCAACCCGGGCAACATCGGTCGTGAAGACCGTGTCCGTGCGGTGGTCGATGCTGCCCGTGACCGCGGGATTCCGATTCGTATCGGCGTCAACGCCGGTTCCCTGGAAAAAGACCTGCAAAAGAAATACGGCGAGCCAACGCCTGCCGCGCTGGTCGAGTCGGCCCTGCGCCACGTCGAGCACCTTGAGCGCCTGAACTTCCAGGACTTCAAGGTCAGCGTGAAGGCCTCCGACGTGTTCATGGCCGTCGAAGCCTATCGCCTGCTGGCCAAGGAAATCGTCCAGCCACTGCACCTGGGTATCACTGAAGCCGGCGGTTTGCGTTCAGGCACAGTGAAATCCGCCGTGGGCCTCGGTATGCTGCTCGCCGAAGGGATTGGCGATACTATTCGCATCTCGTTGGCGGCTGACCCGGTCGAGGAAGTGAAAGTCGGCTACGACATTCTCAAGTCCCTGCACCTGCGTTCCCGTGGCATCAACTTCATCGCCTGCCCGAGTTGCTCGCGGCAGAACTTCGATGTGGTGAAAACCATGAACGAACTGGAAGGGCGCCTCGAAGATCTGCTGGTGCCGCTGGATGTTGCGGTCATCGGTTGCGTGGTCAACGGTCCCGGTGAAGCCAAAGAGGCCCACATCGGCCTGACTGGCGGTACGCCGAACCTGATTTACATCGACGGCAAGCCGTCGCAGAAATTGACGAATGACAATCTGGTGGATGAGCTGGAAAAGCTGATCCGTCAGAAAGCGGCCGAAAAGGTCGAAGCCGACGCCGCAGTCATTGCGCGTGGCTGATTCAACAGAATTTAAGGATTTTTTGTGAGCAAGTCTCTGCAAGCCATTCGTGGCATGAACGACATCCTGCCCGAACAGACACCCCTGTGGCGTCATTTCGAGGGCACCGTTTCGCGTCTGCTGGATAACTACGGTTACAAGCAGATTCGCATGCCGATCGTCGAGTTCACCGAGCTGTTCAAGCGCTCCATCGGTGAAGTGACCGACATCGTCGAAAAAGAGATGTACACCTTCGACGACCGTAACGGCGACTCGCTGACCTTGCGCCCTGAAGGTACAGCGGCCTGCGTGCGTGCCGTGCTTGAGCACGGCATTACCGGCGGTGGTCAGGTGCAGAAACTCTGGTACATCGGTCCGATGTTCCGCCACGAGCGTCCACAGAAAGGCCGTTATCGCCAGTTCCACCAGATCGGTTGCGAGGTTTTCAACCTTGATGGTCCGGACATCGACGCCGAACTGATCGTGCTGACCTGGCGCTTGTGGGGCGAGCTGGGCATCCGTGACGCGGTCAAGCTCGAGCTCAACAGCCTGGGCACCAGCGAATCCCGCGGTCGTTATCGCGATGCGCTGGTGGAGTACCTGACAGCACGTCTGGACCAACTGGACGAAGACAGCCAGCGCCGTCTGAAAACCAACCCGTTGCGGGTGCTGGATACCAAGAACGCCGATACCCAGGCGGCATTGATCGATGCGCCGAAGATGGCTGACTACCTCGACGAAGAGTCCCGCACTCACTTCGAGGGCCTGAAGGCGCGTCTGGATGCCGCCGGTATTCCTTATGTGATCAACCCGAAGCTGGTGCGCGGGCTGGATTATTACAGCAAAACCGTATTCGAATGGGTCACCGACAAACTCGGCGCCCAGGGCACTGTCTGCGCGGGTGGCCGTTACGACGGTCTGGTCGAGCAGATGGGCGGCAAGCCGACGCCTGGCGTTGGTTTCGCCATGGGCATCGAGCGGCTGGTGCTGCTGCTTGAAACTCTGGAGCAGATCCCGGAAGAAATCTCCCGTCAGGTTGACGTCTACCTGTGCGCCTTCGGTGAGGCTGCCGAACTGGCCGCCCTGACACTGAGCGAGCGGGTGCGCGATCAGCTGCCAAACCTGCGCCTGCAGATCAATGCCGGTGCAGGCAGCTTCAAAAGTCAGTTCAAGAAGGCCGACAAGAGCGGTGCGCTGTACGCATTGATCCTCGGTGACGACGAAATGGCCCAGCAAGTGGTAGGTTTCAAACCCCTGCGTGGCCAGGGCGAACAACAAAGCATTGCCTGGGATGCGCTTGCCGCTCACCTGGCCACCTGCGTCGTGCAGGGTTGAAGCTGTCAAACAGCCGATTTAGCGAATAAGGAGTATTGGGGTGTCGAGTACCGAAGACGAACATCTGGCGGAATTCAAAGACTGGTGGCAGCGTAACGGCAAACCTCTAGTGACTGGCGGCCTGTTGGCACTGGTCATCGTGTTCGGCTGGCAGGCGTTTCACAAGTATCAGAGCAATCAGTCGCAAGGCGCCTCGATGCTCTATCAGCAACTGCTGGAAACCACGCTGACCCCGGACGGCAAGCCTGACACGGGCCGTGTAGCGGACCTCGCCAACAAGCTCAACAGCGAGTTCGGCGGCACGGCTTACGCACAATACGGCAGCCTGTTCGTGGCGAAAGTCGCGGTCGACAGCGGCAAGCTGGATGACGCTGCAAGCCAGCTCAAGGCTGTGACTGACAAACCCGCCAACCCGGCTCTGGGCGAAGTGGCGCGTCAACGTCTGGCTCAGGTTCTGGCCGCACAGAACAAGGCTGACGAAGCGCTGAAACTGCTCGAAGGTGATGCCGACAAGGCATTCCTGGCCACTCGCGAAGAACTCAAGGGTGACCTGCTGGTCCAGTTGGGTCGTACCGATGAAGCCCATGCTGCTTATCAAAAAGCCAAGGCTGCGCTGTCGGATGAAGCGGCGGTCGGTGGCTTACAAATCAAGCTGGACGACCTGGCCAAAGGGGATGCGTGACGTGATCCGTTGGAAACATGCAGCATTGCTGGCTCTGGCCATTTTGGCCGCGGGTTGCAGCAGCAACAGCAAAAAAGAATTGCCGCCGGCTGAGCTGGTCAACTTCAAAGAAGAAGTGGTCCTGCAAAAGCAGTGGAGCCGTTCGATCGGTAACGGTCAGGGCGAAACCTACAACATGCTGGTGCCGGCCATTGATGGCAACACCCTCTATGCTGCCGACGTCAAAGGCGTGGTGATGGCGCTGGATCGCATGAACGGCGACGTCAAATGGAAGAAAGATCTCGAGTTGCCTGTCTCCGGCGCCGTTGGCGTGGGTTACGGTCTGGTCATGGTCGGCACGCTCAAAGGCGAAGTGATTGCCCTGGATGCAAGCTCCGGTGAAGAGAAATGGCGCGCTCGCGTGACCAGTGAAGTGCTCGCCCCGCCTGCCAACAACGGTGACGTTGTGGTGGTGCAGACTCAGGACGATCGCGTGATCGGTCTGGATGCTGCCACCGGTAATCAGCGCTGGTTGTATGACAGCACGCCTGCGGTCCTGACTCTGCGCGGCACCAGTGCGCCGATCGTGACCAACCGCCTGGCGATTGCCGGTCTGTCGACCGGTAAAGTCGTGGCGCTGGATATCTCCAACGGTGTGCCGGTCTGGGAGCAGCGCATTGCGATTCCACAGGGTCGCTCGGAGCTGGAGCGTGTGGTCGACATCGACGGTGGCCTGCTGCTGTCCGGCGACAAGATCTACGTGGCCAGCTATCAGGGGCGCGTTGCGGCCCTGGACCTGCAAAGCGGCCGTCAGCTCTGGCAGCGTGATGCTTCCAGCTACGCCGGTGTCGCTCAGGGTTTTGGCAGCGTCTACATCAGCCTTGCTTCGGGTACCGTTGAAGGCGTCGACGAGCGCTCGACCACATCGTTGTGGAGCAACGACTCGCTGGCCCGCCGTCAACTGTCGGCACCGGAAGTGTTCTCCAGCTACGTTGCGGTCGGTGACCTGGAAGGTTACCTGCACCTGCTGAGTCAGGTGGACGGTCGTTTCGTCGGCCGTGAACGCATCGACAGCGACGGCCTGCGTGCCCGTCCGCTGGTGGTGGGTGACATGATTTACGTGTTTGGCAACAGTGGCAAACTGGAAGCCCTGACCATCAAGTAATGGTTTGACTATGCTTGGGGTTAGTTCCCCAAGCGGCCTTGCTCTGCAAGGCTTGCGGCACATCTAGTGCTGCCCCGAGCACCAGCCGCTGCCTCGCAGCGGCTTTTGTATTTTCTGAAATAACGAAGTGGAGAGCCGCATGGTTCCCGTAATCGCCCTGGTGGGCCGACCGAACGTCGGCAAGTCCACCTTGTTCAACCGCCTGACCAGGACGCGTGACGCCATTGTCGGCGACTTGTCCGGTCTGACCCGTGATCGCCAATACGGTGAGGCCAAGTGGCAAGGGCGTTCCTACATTTTGGTCGACACTGGCGGTATCTCCGGTGACGAACACGGTATGGACGAAAAAATGGCCGAGCAGTCGCTGCTGGCCATTGAAGAAGCGGATGTCGTTCTGTTCCTGGTAGATGCCAAAGCCGGTTTCACTGCGGCCGACCAGATGATCGCCGAGCACTTGCGCAAGCGTAACAAGCGCTCTTATGTGGTTGCCAACAAGGTCGACAACATCGACCCTGAAATGGCCCGCGCCGAGTTCGCTCCGTTGGGCATGGGCCACGCGATCCCGATCGCCGGTGCCCACGGTCGTGGCATCACCCAGATGCTGGAAATCGCCCTGAGCGACTTCCCTAAAGACGACGAAGAGCCGGAAGACGGCGAAGAAGAGATCGTTGCCGAAGGCGAGGAAGCCAAGCGCATTCCTGGTCCGAGCGAAAAAGACGGGATCAAGATCGCGATCATTGGCCGCCCAAACGTCGGTAAATCGACCCTGGTCAACCGCATGCTCGGTGAAGACCGGGTGATCGTGTATGACCAACCCGGCACCACCCGCGACAGTATCTACATCCCGTTCGAGCGTAACGACGAGAAGTACACGCTGATCGATACCGCCGGTGTGCGCAAGCGCGGCAAGATCCACGAAGAAGTCGAAAAATTCTCCGTGGTCAAAACCCTGCAAGCGATCAAAGACGCCAACGTGGTGATCTTCGTGATGGACGCCCGCGAAGGCGTGGTGGACCACGACCTCAACCTGCTCGGCTTTGCCCTGGAAGCGGGTCGTGCGTTGGTGATCGCGATCAACAAGTGGGACGGCATGACGCCGAGCGAGCGCGACTTCGTGAAAGTTGAGCTGCAACGTCGGCTGTTCTTCGTCGACTTCGCCGACATCCACTTCATCTCGGCCCTGCACGGTACTGGCGTGGGCAACCTCTACGCGTCGGTGCAGAACTCGTTCAAGTCCGCGGTCACCCGCTGGCCGACCAACCGCCTGACCCAGATTCTCGAAGATGCGGTCGGTGAGCACGCGCCACCGATGGTCAACAACCGCCGGATCAAGCTGCGTTATGCCCACTTGGGTGGCGCGAACCCGCCGATTATCGTGATCCACGGTAACCAGGTCGAGAAGGTTCCAAAGTCTTACGTCCGTTACCTGGAAAACACTTACCGTCGCGTCTTGAAGCTGGTCGGTACGCCGATCCGCATCGAGTTCAAAGGGGGTGAGAACCCGTACGAAGGCAACAAGAACACGCTCACCGACCGTCAGGTCAACAAGAAGCGCCGCTTGATGACGCACCACAAGAAAGCCGACAAGAAGCGCCGCGATAAGCGTTGATTGCGGTGGTCGAGACTGAGAAGGGCGCCTATGGCGCCCTTTTTCGTGCCTGGCGTTTGAGCTATCCTCGGGCTCTCCCGCGCCGCCGTTAGAGCCGGGTGTTCAGTAGGGAATCACCGATGATCACCAGCAAGCTGCCGAATGTCGGCATCACTATCTTCACCCAAATGTCTCAGCTCGCGGCACAGACCGGCGCGATCAACCTGTCTCAGGGATTCCCCGATTTCGATGCTCCGCAAGCCTTGTGCGATGCGGTCGGTCGGCACATCGCCAATGGCCATAACCAGTATTCACCGATGACCGGTCTGCCGGCGCTACGCCAACAAGTGGCAGCGAAGATTGCCCGCAGCTATGGCGCGAGCGTCAATGCCGACACCGAGGTGACCATCACTCCCGGCGCGACCCAGGCGATCTTCAGTGCCATTCAGGCAGTTATCCACAGCGGTGACGAAGTGATCGTCTTCGATCCGGCTTACGACAGTTATGAGCCTTCGGTGACGCTGGCCGGCGGTCGTTGTGTGCATGTGCCGTTGGGGCTGAAGGATTTCGCCATCGACTTTCAGAAGCTCGGCGAAGCGCTGAGCCCGCGTACGCGGATGATCATCCTCAACTCGCCGCATAACCCGAGCGGTGCGCTGATCTCGCGCGCCGAACTGGATCAGTTGGCGGCGTTGATTCGCGACCGCGACATTTATCTGATCAGCGACGAGGTGTACGAACACCTGGTGTTCGACGGCGTGCCGCATGTCAGCGTGTTGGCCCATGAAGAGCTGTATCAGCGTGCCTTCGTGGTCAGTTCTTTTGGCAAGACTTACCACGTCACTGGCTGGAAGACCGGCTACGTGGTCGCGCCACCGGCGCTCACGGAAGAACTGCGCAAGGTGCATCAATACGTCAGCTTCTGCGGCGTGACCCCGTTGCAGTACGCGCTGGCCGACTTCATGGCCGAGCATCCGGAGCATGTCGAAGAGTTGCCAGGTTTCTATCAGGCCAAGCGTGATCTGTTCTGTGATTTGCTGACGCCTTCGCGGTTCAGCTTTACCAGGGTCACCGGGACCTATTTCCAGTTGGTCGACTATTCGCAGATTCGCCCGGACCTGAACGATGTCGACATGGCCAAGTGGATGACTCTCGAGCATGGCGTGGCGGCGATCCCGATTTCGGTGTTCTACCAGAACCCGCTGCAGGAGCAGCGTCTGGTACGCCTGTGTTTTGCCAAGCGTGAGGAGACGCTGCGTCAGGCAGCGGAAAAACTATGCGCGATCTGACCGCCTTGCCCAATCTGAACGTTGCGTTGATCCAGACCACGTTGGCCTGGCATGACCGTCAGGCCAATCTTGAGCATTTCGAGCAGTTGCTGGAGCAGGCGCGGGGCGCCGACCTGATTATCCTGCCGGAGATGTTCACCACCGGCTTCTCCATGGAGTCGCAGACCCTCGCTGAAGGGGAGAACGGCCCGACCAGCAAATGGCTGCGAGTGCAGGCCGCCAGGCTTGATGCGGTGATTACTGGCAGCGTGATTGTTCAGGCCGCTGATGGCAGCCATCGCAATCGGCTATTGTGGGCGCAGCCGGACGGTGAGGTCTTGCATTACGACAAGCGTCATCTGTTTCGCATGGCCGGCGAGCACAACCATTTCACTGCGGGCGAGCATCAGGTGCAGTTCGAGCTCAAGGGCTGGCGGGTGCGTCCGCTGATCTGCTACGACCTGCGCTTCCCGGTGTGGAGCCGCGATGCGCAAGACACCGATCTGCTGCTGTACACCGCCAACTGGCCGGGCGCCCGTCGTCAGCACTGGAACCGTTTGCTGCCGGCGCGGGCCATCGAGAACCTCTGCTATGTCGCAGCGGTGAACCGGATTGGTACCGACGGTAAAGGCTTTGCCTACACCGGTGATAGCCAGGTGCTGGATTTCCAGGGCGAGACGCTGCTCGGTGCCGGTGAGGCCGATGGAGTGTTTCAGGTCGTTCTGAGCGCTGCGGAGCTGGCGGCTTATCGCACGCGGTTCCCGGCGAATCTGGATGCTGATACCTTCGAGCTCACCTGATATTTTCGCTGCCTGACAGACCGTCTTCGCGAGCAAGCCCGCTCCCACATTGGAATGCGGTCAAGTGTGGGAGCGGGCTTGCTC